>NZ_AUTI01000044.1:0-952 GCF_000497995.1 Pseudoalteromonas sp. TB25 | reverse complement strand
GAAAAAATAATGGTGGGTGTTTTTGCTATGCTGCTTGTTTTATGGGCCGGCGTACCTGCAATGATTTTAGGGGCTGACTACGCAGTTAATACAACCGCAGTGGCTTTTTTAGGTTTGTCGGTTTTATTAGTGACTGGTGTATTAAGCTGGGACGATGTACTTAAAGAAAAGTCTGCGTGGGATACCGTTGTTTGGTTTTCAGCATTAGTAATGATGGCCACTTTTTTAAATAAACTAGGTTTGGTAACGTGGTTTTCAACACTTGTTGAGAGCAATATTGCGCAACTGGGCTTTGACTGGATTGTATCGGCTATTATATTGGTAGCTGTGTATTTTTATGCTCATTACTTTTTTGCCAGTACCACAGCACATATTACTGCTATGTTTGCCGCATTTTACGCCGCAGGTTTGGCGCTTGGCGCTCCGCCTTTATTTTTAGGTTTACTGTTAGCTGGCGCCTCATCACTCATGATGTCGTTAACGCATTACGCAACAGGCACATCACCCATAGTGTTTGGCTCAGGCTATGTATCGTTAAAAGACTGGTGGGTAATGGGCCTTATAATGAGCGTTATTAATTTAAGTGTATGGGGAGTTATTGGCGGGCTTTGGTGGAAAGCACTTGGGTATTGGTAATATTGCCTTGTTAGTTTGGCTTGCACATTTAATACTGCGCACTTGAGTTTAGAACAAGTTCAAGTGCTTCAGCCCTAAAAATATAAACATTAGGGCTGTTAGAAGGGAGCATTATGGTTTTTAAATTCATAAAGGCAGCATATTCAGACCGAGACTACTTATTAAGCCTCAGAAAACTAACTATGATTGAACACTTAGAAAGTGCCGGGTTATTTTTAATACCAATTCGCTTAATTAAGTGATCTATTTTGAGGCTGGAAAAACGTGTTGATAGCTAGGCAAAAAATTCGCTATTTAGTTGTTCTAAATGAGCATT
>NZ_AUTI01000043.1:0-1083 GCF_000497995.1 Pseudoalteromonas sp. TB25 | reverse complement strand
CCCTTTGTATGTAGCAAGGCGTTTACTTGCCATAGCTACAGAAGACATTGGTAACGCCGATCCGCGTGCGATGGAAGTGGCCTTAAATGCGTGGGATATATTTCAACGTGTTGGCCCAAGCGAGGGCGAGCGTGCAATTGCACAAGCCACTCTATATTTAGCCAGCGCACCTAAAAGTAATGCGGTGTATATGGCGTTTAATCAAGCAAAAGCAGATGCCAAAAACGAGCCAAGTTATCCCGTACCAGAGCATTTACGTAATGCGCCAACTAACTTAATGAAAGACCTAGGGTATGGCGCTGAGTACCGTTATGCGCACAATGAAGAAGGCGCATTTGCCGCAGGTGAAAAATACTTACCACCAGAGATGGACGGCAAAGAATATTACTTACCGAGCGAGCGCGGACTTGAGCAAAAAATTAAACAAAAACTCGATTACCTAAAAGAGCGCGATGCGCAAAGCCCACTTAGACGATACGAAAATGATTAAACTTTATATGATGATCGCCCTTGGCGGAGCCTCAGGTGCGTGTTTACGGTTTTTTATTAGCGAAAGCATGCTAAAACTCCTCGGTAGGGGATTCCCTTTTGGCACGTTGACGGTTAATATTCTGGGTTCATTGTTAATGGGCATTTTGTACGGTTTGATAGATAAAGAAATTATCACCGCAAGCCCCGCCAAAACCCTTATCGGTATTGGCTTTTTAGGTGCATTAACCACCTTTTCAACATTCTCAATGGACTCGTTGTTGTTATTACAACAAGGTCACTTTATTAAAATGGCCCTCAATATCATCTTAAACGTGATGGTGTGTATTTTTATGGCTTGGCTGGGCCTTCAGCTAGTAATGCAAAAAGGTTAAAAAACTAACATGTTAGATTCTAAATTTTTACGTCAAGACATCGAACAAACTGCAGCACGTTTAGCGGCGCGCGGTTACGAACTCGATGTAGCGACGGTAACGGCACTTGAAGAAAAACGCAAAACATTACAAGTAAAAACGCAAGAACTTCAAAGTCAACGTAATGCAAGCGCAAAAGCAATTGGTCAAGCCAAAGCAAAAGGCGAAGACGCACAGCCAC
>NZ_AUTI01000042.1:0-2177 GCF_000497995.1 Pseudoalteromonas sp. TB25 | reverse complement strand
GAGCTAGCCCCAACATATGTATACTTAGCTTCGCAAGAGTCAAGTTACATTACCGCTGAAATAATGGGCGTGACAGGTGGGCAACATCTACCTTAATCATCAACAGATGATTGTTAAACAACATAATAGCGGCGAGTATACGCCGCTTTTATAACCTACTCTTTTTGCATCACATCTAAACAAAATCCACTAAGTATTCGTGAAACCGTGGTTATAAACACCCTAAAAGCCTGAGTTACCCACTGCACTATTTGACTTAGTACGAGGTTGAGTGAGCCTATTTAAGCACGCATAAACAAACTGCTTAAACAACTAGAGCTGCTTAAGCAGTCAACTTAGGCTTTATACCTATTTATCAAACTGGTTTTATGCGTTGTCTTTTTTAGCACGTATACCGCGAATGAACTCTTCTAAATAAGGCATAAACTCTAGCACGAGTGATATGAATAGCACTGTTATCAAGTAAGTTATTGGTATAGGTGACTCTTTTAATTGGAGCGTAAATTCAGGAGGAAAGCCCCCAGGAGTAAATAATGCTGTAAATTGCTCCCAGTGCCGCGCAATAATTAATACTAAAGCCAACAGCGGTATCATTTCTAAAAAGCTATGTATGTGCTGCTCTATTGGCCCCACTCTACGTTTACTTACCGCGTAAGTTACATCCCACATTGCTGTAAGTTCATGAATAAAAAACAACAAGATACTAATAGCAATAATCAAACTATTAACTTCAAAAATTAAAACAAGAATTAACGGTATACCCACTTCGGCAAACATTAATAGATGAATAAACGACTCTTTTGCACCACTTGTTGTAGAAATATTACTACGTCGATGACAAAACCAATCCGCAATGCCAGCTACAAGCCAAATAGGGATCACAAAGTACATTAAAATAACTAAAGTAGGGTCAGTCATATTTGGTTAGTCCTTAAAATCAAGTTTTTAAAAATTGTCACACTCAAAACTAAATATATACGCTTGGTCATTTCGATAATTAATAACGTACCGATGAGCATAAATCGTGTTCTTAAAACACGTTCTCAGCCACCATTATTATAGCTTTAAGAATTTTTACTTAGCTGTATATGAGATACCTTTTAAAGCGAGCTCTTGTACCACCACGGGTATGCTCATTATTTTCTACGACAGATTGTTAATTCAAGTGGTATGCCAAACTTTTATTTTTAGTGGGTTGCATGAAAACGCAGGTATAAGTATGTGTGGAAGAGTTTTAGGCTCACCTCGTTGTATTTTTGATGGCTAGAAAGTAGAAAATATGCCCCTTTTTTGTAACTTTTTCATTTATCGATAATCTCGGTTAGTAAGGGGCTTGTATTGAAGATAAAACTAAATGCTCAAATATCAGGTTATTTATATGTATTGCTAAACTTCATAAATAAAAAAGTGGTCAACATGCTTGGTTTGGTAACAGTGCTTAAATACTATTATTAAGCCATTCCTTGTCTTCTACTGCCACCGGCACTCGTGCATATTCACTTTGTCGTTTTTAAACAGTACGCCTTCTGATAATAGCTTTTCGCGCTGTTCTTGGTATTTTTCGCTACCTGCAGGGAATGATATTTTACCTTGGCTATTCACTACCCTGTGCCATGGTATAACTGAGTCGTTTGGCATCATTTTTAATAAGCGCCCCACCAATCGTGAGTTTTGCGGATAGCCCGCAAGAGCTGCAACTTGCCCGTAACTTGCTACTTTGCCTATTGGTATACCTGCGATAACAGTATAAATAAGTGTTTCTTTATCAATATCAGCGTTCATTTAAATACGCCTCACTAAGTACTTTAAATTGCTCCCAAATAGTACGCGCTACAGGTCCGTGGTGCACTGCATGTTGTCTAAAGGCTCTAATTTGTGCGCTAAATTTATGCTCTCGGTCAGTTATGTGTATTTCTTGAAGTAAGCCTGCTTTTATTTCAGGAGCGCAGTGTTCTAGGCTCATCATTGCCCAACCTGCACCTGAGAGTAAAAACGATTTTAAGGTCGATACATCATCAATTTTCATCATGGCGGAGCCTTTTGAGTACGATAGTCTGTCACTGTCGATACTCAAATCACTTTCAAACATGGCTAAACACGGATACGTTTGTAGTTCACTATAGGTTAGCTTTTGAGGAAGTACGCCTTTGGCGCTGACAATGCCAATATCGAGCCTG
>NZ_AUTI01000041.1:0-554 GCF_000497995.1 Pseudoalteromonas sp. TB25 | reverse complement strand
GGTTGGTACAGGGCGGAGCACGGTACATTCGCGCGGGGTCTAAAACGCTAGCGCGATAGCGCGTCGAGTAAGCTCGTTGCGGAGCAACACCAGAGCTTACGGGCGTTTTAGACCCTATGGTTGAACAACGAAGTTGAGAGACCATCAGCTGAAAGCTGCTTTTGTTGCGATAATTATCGCGACAATGATCCCGTGCATGCTGTTAAAGCATCTCGGAATGAAAAACGGGGTTTAAGTCATCAAATAACGGTAATTTGTGTACTGTGATACTAGTTAAGTTTAGCAATTAACTAACCTGAGAGCCTTTAGAAAATGACGCAACAACCATCAATAAATTTGGAAACGAACAACACTCTTCATACTCATCACTACCCTCGCTATTTTGATATTGATATGCGATATCGTGCAGGCGCAAATAACCATCAAAAAGGAGTTAACAGAACCAAGCTCTCGGTGCTTATTGCAATTCGGTTTTCTATTGTTACACCAGGGATTATTCGCTGGCTCTACGGCATTAATCATCGGTTAGCATTAGAGCATCTGAACCGGCTAGA
>NZ_AUTI01000040.1:0-11101 GCF_000497995.1 Pseudoalteromonas sp. TB25 | reverse complement strand
TTGCTGGTTGTGCGCAGTTACAGCCAGTAGCTGGGCGAATGCAAGCATTTAGCCAAGCAGGCATGCCGACGTGTGTTGTTGATTACGCCCATACACCCGATGCACTTGCACTTGCATTACAAGCATTGCAGCTGCATGTGCCAGGTGGTGTAAGTTGTGTATTTGGTTGCGGTGGTGACAGAGACAAAGGAAAGCGCGCATTAATGGCGCAAGCTGCTGAGCAAAACGCTAATAAAGTGATTATTACCAGTGATAACCCTCGAACAGAAAATCCTGATGACATTATTGCCGATGTAGCTAGCGGTTTAACCCATCCTGAAAAAGCGCATTTAGAAGCAGATAGAGCCACAGCAATTAGCTACGCCATTGAAAATGCAACGGCAGATGACGTTATTTTGATTGCAGGTAAAGGCCACGAAGATTATCAAATTATAGGCGATAAGCGCATCGACTTTTGCGATCGCCGCTATGTACAAGAACAACTAAAAAAAGCAGTAAGAGGGATAACACAATGATCCCAATGGATTTTGATTGGTTAGCTAATGTGCTAACAACTGATTATCAAGGTGATAATCAACACGTGCTAAATATAAATACTGATACTCGCACAGTGTGCGATGGCGAAGTGTTTTTAGCACTGAAAGGGCCAAATTTTGATGGCCATAAATTTATAGCTGAGGCTAAACAAAAAGGCGCTATAGGCGTTATTGTTCAGCACAAAGTTGATGTAGATATTCCACAATTTATAGTAAGCGATACACGTATTGCACTAGGTACAATTGGCACCGCTGTTATGGCCCAAGTGGCGCCTAAAACAATTGCAATTACAGGGAGTGTAGGCAAAACCACCGTAAAAGAAATGTGTGCGGCAATTTTGTCGGTTCACGGTGATGTATTAGCTACTAAAGGTAATTTTAACAACGATATTGGCGTCCCTCTTACGTTATTGCGCTTAGAGCCTCAACATCGTTTTGCTGTTATTGAGCTAGGTGCAAATCACTTAGGTGAAATTGCTTACACAACGGCAATGACAAAACCAGATGTGGCCGTTGTATGTAATGTTGCAGCAGCTCACTTAGAAGGTTTTGGTAGCTTAATGGGCGTTGCAAAAGCTAAAGGTGAGATTTTTGATGGCCTAAAAGATGACGGCGTTGCCATTGTTAATTGCGATAGTGAATTTAGCCAGTATTGGTTAGATAAACTTGAAGGGCGTAATGTTAAACGCTTTTCTACAACCGAAAAACTAGACATTTGGGCAGAGAACATCACGCTTGATGCCAATGCACGTGCAAGCTTTACGCTTTGCGCTAAAAACAAGCAAGTGCCTGTTACTTTGGCACTACCTGGTAAGCATAATATTAGTAATGCACTTATCGCTGCGGCGCTGACCAGTGAATTTGATGTAACCCTTGAAGAAATAGCCAATGCACTTGCCACAATGGGTGATGTAAAAGGGCGCGTTAATTTAATTGAAGTGTCTGATTTACTTACCGTGGTTGATGACACCTATAATGCCAATGTTAAGTCGGTAAAGGCTGCGATTGACTTGTTAAGTGATATGCAAGGTCACCGCATTTTAGCACTCGGAGATATGGGTGAGCTTGGTGAAGATGCACGTAAGTACCATCAAGAAGTTGGCGAGTATGCACTTGAACAAGGGATTGATGAGTTATTTACATTAGGCGTGTTAAGTAAATACGCAAGTGATGTGTTTGAACTCCCTAATCGCCACTTTTCGAGCCGCGAACAGATGCAGCAAAAAATTCAAGAAAGTATTAATAAAGTGAATAAAAAAACAACAATAGTAGTGAAAGGATCGCGCAGTTCTCGCATGGAATTATTAGTAACCGATTTAGTTAATGGCCAGCAACAAGCCATCAATGGAGTATCATAATGTTAGTTTGGCTGGCAGAGTATTTAACACAGTATTTTAGTGGTTTTCATGTTTTTTCGTATTTAACGCTACGTGCCATTTTAGGTATTTTAACTGCGCTAATTATGTCTCTTTATTTGGGGCCTAAATTAATTCGTGGTTTGCAACGTATGCAAATAGGTCAAACAGTTCGCGACGATGGTCCGCAATCGCATTTGTCTAAGTCGGGTACACCGACAATGGGTGGCTTACTTATTTTGGCGGCTATTTTTACAAGCACGCTACTTTGGGCCGATTTATCAAATAAATATGTATGGGCAACACTGTTTGTAATTGGCTCGTTAGGTATTGTCGGCTTTGTTGATGATTACCGTAAAGTTATTCGTAAAGACCCAAAAGGTTTAATTGCTAAGTGGAAGTACTTTTGGCAATCGGTCATTGCATTAGTTGTAGCTACTGCTTTGTACTTTACCAGTGCACAAGCATCTGAGACATCACTTGTTGTTCCATTTTTTAAAGACGTGTTACCGCAATTAGGTTTGTTTTATATCGTGCTTACGTATTTTGCCATAGTAGGTACATCAAACGCGGTAAACCTGACCGATGGCTTAGATGGTTTGGCGATTGTGCCAATTATTTTGGTGGCTGCGGCATTGGCAATTATTGCTTATTTAACAGGTAATATTAACTTTTCGGCTTACTTACATATTCCACATTTACCGCTAGCGAGTGAGCTTGTCGTTGTGTGTACTGCCATTGTGGGCGCAGGGCTTGGCTTTTTATGGTTTAACACTTACCCAGCACAAGTATTTATGGGCGATGTTGGCTCATTAGCACTTGGTGGTGCATTAGGTATTATTGCTGTTTTAGTACGCCAAGAATTACTGCTTATTATTATGGGCGGTGTATTTGTAATGGAAGCACTATCGGTAATATTACAAGTGGGTTCGTATAAATTGCGCGGACAACGCATTTTTAGAATGGCGCCGATTCACCATCATTATGAATTAAAAGGTTGGCCAGAGCCTCGCGTTATTGTGCGCTTTTGGATTATTTCTGTTGTGCTAGTGCTTGCTGGCTTAGCTACTTTAAAGATTCGATAAATGCAGTATTTAAACGAGATAAAAAACAAACAAATAACAGTGCTCGGACTCGGTGTAACCGGTCTGGGCATTGTGCGTTTTCTATTATCTCATGGCCTCGCCCCCAAGGTCGTTGATAGCCGAGCAACCCCACCGGGGATTGATTGGTTAAAAGAGCATGCGCCAAATCTAGATACCCACTTTGGTAATTTAGATGACGCTGAGCTTTGTTCAAGCAATATGATTATTATAAGCCCTGGGCTTAGCTTAAAAATACCAGCTATTGCAAATGCAATTAACGCAGGTGTTGAAGTGATTGGCGACGTTGAGTTATTTGCACGTATTAATACAAAACCGGTTGTTGCTGTTACGGGCTCTAACGGTAAATCAACCGTGGTTACGCTCGCTTATGAAGTATTAAAAGAAGCCGGCTATAAAGTTGCTTTGGGTGGGAATATTGGCACAGCGGTGCTTGATTTACTCAACGATGATTTTGATGTGTATGTACTTGAGTTATCTAGTTTTCAGTTAGATACCACAACGAGTTTAAAACCTGTGAGTGCAACGGTATTAAATGTGTCAGAAGATCACCTTGACCGATACGACAGTTACCAAGCTTATATAGACTCAAAGCTAAGTATTTATGACGGTGCAGAGCTTATTGTTGTCAATGCCGACGATATTCAAACACATCCAGTTGAGCGCGGTACAACCCCCCTAATCAGCTTTGGTGCTCAGCAAGGTGATTACCATTTAGCGCAGCATAATGGCGAAACTCATTTTATGCTTAAAGACGATGCCTTTTTACCTGTTGATACGCTTGCGGTAGTGGGTAAGCACAATTATTTAAATACGCTTGCAGTAATGGCGCTTTTAAGTCCGTTTGAAGTAAGTAAAGATCAATATAAGAACGCGTTAGGTCAATTTAATGGGTTGGCTCATCGCTGCCAATTTGTAGCTGAGCTTAACGGTGTAAAGTATTTTAACGATTCAAAGGCAACGAATGTTGGAGCGACCATTGCTGCAATAGATAGCTTGGCTAGTGATGGTGAAAACCTGATTGTTATTGCAGGTGGCGATGCTAAAGGCGCTGATTTAAACGCACTTAAACCCTACATAGAACAGCATGTAAAAGCATTAATTTGTTTTGGTAAAGATGCAAGTGACTTAGCTGCGATTACCAATAAGAGCTATTTAACTAACAACATGGAAGAAGCCGTTGCTTTGGCCAACGTACTTAGTAGTACAGGCAATATTGTTTTGTTAGCACCTGCATGTGCCAGCATTGATATGTATAACAACTATATGCAACGTGGTGATGACTTTATTCAATGTGTTATGGCAGGGCAACTATGATTGCTTTTGCCGATATAAGAGATGCATTAACACCAAAACCTTCAGGTCAGTTGTATGATGTACCGCTGCTGTACTGCGTAATTATGTTAATTGGTGTTGGTTTTATCATGGTAACCAGCGCTTCAATGCCGACCGCTGAGCGGTTATTTGATGACCCATACCATATTACTATTCGCCACAGCATGTTTTTGGCAATGTCTTTTGTGCTTTTTTGGATAAGTGTTTGTGTGCCAATGGATTGGTGGAAACGATCCAACCCTTATTTATTAATACTAGGCATGGTGCTGTTAATAGCGGTATTGATTGTTGGGCGTGAAGTGAATGGTGCTAAACGATGGATACCTATTGGACCTGTTGGTTTTCAGGTGGCTGAGGCCGCTAAATTATACTTTTTTAGTTATATTGCGGGTTATTTGGTAAGAAAACGCGAAGAAGTACAAGAAAATATTAAAGGCTTTGCAAAGCCAATAGCTGTATTTGCAGTGTATGCGCTGCTTATTTTGCTGCAACCTGATTTAGGCACAGTGGTTGTTATGTTTGTAACAACGGTTGGTTTACTGTTTTTAGCTGGCGCTAAATTATGGCAGTTCTTTGTACTTATTCTAACTGGCGTCGGTTTAGTTGTATTACTGATTATTGTTGAACCATATCGAATGGCGCGTGTTGTTGGCTTTTTAGACCCTTGGGATGATCCTTTTGGTAAAGGTTATCAGTTGGTTCAATCGCTAATGGCTTATAGCCAAGGTGGTTGGTTTGGCCAAGGCTTAGGTAACAGTGTACAAAAACTGCAATATTTACCTGAAGCGCATAACGATTTTATTTTTGCTGTAATAGGTGAAGAACTTGGTTTAATAGGCGTTGTGAGTATTTTAATGGTATTAGCTACTTTAGTATTTAGAGCGTTATTAATAGGCCAACAAGCGCTTAAGTGTGGCAAAGAATACGAAGGCTATTTTTCGTTTGCCATTGGTATTTGGTTTGCATTTCAAACCATGGTGAATGTAGGTGCGAGCGCGGGTATTTTGCCAACTAAGGGTTTAACCCTGCCATTTATTTCTTATGGTGGTTCAAGCTTGTTAATTATGACCATTGCCACGGGCATCTTATTGCGCGTAGATTTTGAAACCAAAATGGCAACCAAGCAAGCCACCTCAGGTGGAGGTAAGCGATGAGTAAAAAATTAGTAGTAGTGGCTGGTGGAACTGGCGGACACATTTTTCCTGGTATTGCAGTGGCTGATTATTTAAAACAGCAGGGCTGGCAAGTTAGCTGGATTGGCACACCAGATCGAATGGAAGCAAGCGTTGTACCTAAGCATAATATAGATATTGATTTTATTAATGTAAAAGGTGTTCGTGGTAACGGATTAAAACGTCTTATTAAAGCCCCATTCATGGTAGTTAATGCAGTATTGCAAGCGCGTAAGGTATTGAAAGAACAGCGCCCTGATGTAGTACTTGCAATGGGCGGTTATGTTACGGGACCCACGGGAATTGCCGCAAAGAGTTTAGGTATTCCGTTAGTTATTCACGAGCAAAACGCTGTAGCGGGTATGAGCAATAAACTGCTAGCTAAGGTGGCTACACGTGTATTAGCAGCATTTCCAAGTGCTTTTGCACAGGGTCAAGCCGAGCTAGTAGGTAACCCAGTTCGCCAAAGCGTTATGAATATAGCCAAACGCGATGTATCAAGTCCTATTAATATTTTAGTGGTAGGGGGCTCGCTCGGTGCACAAGTGCTTAATCAAACATTACCAGAAGCATTTAAAGTACTAAATAATACAGCTCCTATAAGCGTATGGCATCAAACAGGTAAAGGTCATTTATCTACTGTAGAAACAGCTTATAAAATGCATGGCTTTGCGGATGGTAATACAAAAATAGCTGAATTTATTGATGATATGGACGCGGCGTATAGCTGGGCTGATATTGTTGTTTGCCGCGCTGGTGCATTAACTGTTAGCGAAATTGCAGCAGCAGGTAAAATGGCTGTTTTTGTCCCCTTTCCACATGCCGTGGATGACCATCAAACAGCAAACGCACAATATTTAGTGATGGCTAATGGCGCATTATTAATGCCACAAGGGCAGTTTAATAAACAATCAATTGTTGAACTATTAAGCCCATATTTAGCCCAACCTTCATTAATTACTGAAATGGCTACAAATGCAAAAAAACAAGCCATTTTAGATGCCACAGCAAGCGTAGCAACGCACTGTGAGCAAGTAACAAATAAGAGAAAATAAGTGAAAGAAACGTCAGTACAAGAAAAACACACGCGCCCAGCAATGCGCCGAATAGAAACCATTCACTTTATTGGTATTGGTGGAGCCGGTATGGGCGGTATTGCTGAAGTACTCGCTTTTGAAGGCTACCGTATTACAGGTTCTGACATTGCTCATAGCGCTATGACAGATCGCTTAATTAAAGCCGGTGCTGAGGTATTTATTGGCCATCATGAAAATAACGTGAAAGATGCCAATGTAGTGGTTGTTTCAAGCGCGATTGATGAAACAAACCCTGAAATTATTGCAGCTAAGGCCGCAAGAATCCCTGTTGTGCGCCGCGCAGAAATGCTCGCAGAACTAATGCGTTTTCGCCACGGTATAGCAATTGCGGGTACGCATGGTAAAACAACGACAACAAGCCTAATTGCAAGTATTTATGGACAAGCAGGGCTCGATCCAACTTTTATTATTGGTGGCTTGTTAAATAGCGCAGGTAGTAACGCAAAAGTAGGTAAAAGTGATTTTTTAATAGCAGAAGCTGATGAAAGCGATGCGTCGTTTTTACACTTACAGCCAATGGTCTCGGTGATCACAAATATTGAAGAAGATCACATGGATACTTACGGCGGCAGTCTTGAAAAAATGAAAGACACGTATGTCGATTTTATTCATAACTTGCCGTTTTATGGTTTAGCTGTTGTATGTATTGATTCTGAAGTTGCTGCAGAGCTTATCCCTCGCTTTGGTCGCCCAGTTATCACGTATGGCGAATCGAAGGATGCTGATTATCGCATGAGCGACTTTAGCCAATCAGCTAATACGTGCACATTTACAGTAACTAACAAGCAAGGTGAGTGTTTAACTGCCACGTTAAATATGCCAGGTAGACACAATGCACTTAATGCAACCGCTGCGATTGCTGTTGCAAAAGATCAAAACATTGCGAATCATGCAATTTTAGAAGCGCTGCATAAGTTTGAAGGCATTGGTCGTCGTTTTCAGCATTATGGTGAATTTGAAAACGAGCGGGGCAATGTGATGTTAGTTGATGATTACGGGCATCACCCTTCAGAAGTTGCAGCAACAATTGCAGCAGTACGTGAAGGTTGGCCTGATAAGCGTTTAGTAATGGTTTATCAACCTCATAGGTTTTCTCGTACACGCGACTTATACGAAGATTTTGTAAAAGTACTTGCTGATGTAGATCAGTTGCTATTACTTGATGTGTATAGCGCTGGTGAAGATCCTATTGTGGGGGCAGACAGCAAAAGCTTATGTCGTAGCCTTCGCCAACGTGGCAAAGAGCCGCTGCACGTAGCAACAAATGCTGAGCTTGCAGGTGTTTTGGCCGCAAATTTACAAAACAATGATTTAGTATTAACCCAAGGCGCTGGTAATATAGGCCAGTTAGTTAAAACATTAGCTGCAACGGGTATGTCGATAGAAAAACTTAAGCAAGGTGAAGTATGACTCAGGTAAACACACAATTTGGTAAAGTAGCGGTACTGCTAGGTGGTAACTCAGCAGAGCGTGAAGTGTCTTTACGATCGGGTCAGGCTGTTTTAAATGCGCTGCAAAATAGTGGTATTGATGCAATTGCATTTGACCCACAAAGTCGTTCTTTGTGGGAGTTAAAAGAATTAAATGTAGATCGCGTTTTTATTGCTTTGCATGGCCGTGGTGGCGAAGACGGCACAGTGCAGGGAGCACTTGAATTTATGAACTTGCCTTACACGGGCAGTAATGTACTAGGTTCAGCACTTGCTATGGATAAAGTACGTTGTAAGCACTTATTTAAATCAGCGGGTTTAAGCACTGCACCTTATACCGTAGTTGATGCTAAAAAAGGTTTTGATGCTAAAGCCATTATGGATGAATTTAAAAAGGTAATGGTTAAGCCATCGCATGAAGGTTCAAGCATAGGTATGGCGCAAGCAAGTACAACACAAGAGCTTGAAGATGCACTAGCTAATGCATTTAAGTTTGATAACCAAGTACTTGTAGAGCAGTGGATCACTGGTCGTGAGTTTACAATTACGGTGCTTGGCGAGGATGTACAACCAGTCATTGAGATGACGACACCTAATGGCTTTTACGATTACCAAGCTAAGTATCAATCAAATACAACCCAGTATCATTGCCCTGCAGATTTATCAGAGCAAGATACTAAGTACTTACAAGCCATATCGCTAGATGCGTTTGATTTAGTGGGTGCAAGTGGTTGGGGTCGTGTTGATGCTATGCAAGACGAGCAAGGGAATTTTTACCTGCTTGAAGTAAATACAGTACCAGGCATGACTGAAAAGTCACTAGTACCGATGGCTGCAAAAGCGAACGGGGCAACTTTTGAACAATTAGTTGTTCGCATTTTAGAGCAAACGCTTTAATATGCATCCCCTTTTAGAAAAAGCTCAACAACTAAAACAGCAACTTAACTTTAATTGGTCGCTGATTTTTGGAGTGAGTTTTTTTCTGGTTGTGGTTATAGGCTTAGTACAAATAACCACCGGTGTATCTGATTGGTTAGTTGAAAATAAAGATGCTCAAATTAAGCACCTTACAGTGCAAGGGCATCCCAAATACACAGATGAAACGGCAATTATAAAAGCAATTAAAAAAGCCGATTTAAGTAGTTTTTTTGAACTTGATGTTAAGCACGTGCAGCAGCTAGTTCAAGACTTGCCTTGGGTTGCTACCGCTTCGGTACGTAAACAATGGCCTGATACTATACAGGTGTATGTAGTTGAACATGAAGTAGTTGCCCACTGGAATAGCGACTTGTTGCTCAACCAAAGTGGCCAAGCATTTCAAGCCAGCAGCGATAAGTTAGATGATAACTTACCGCAGTTATATGGCCCAGAAGGTAGCGAAGAAGAGGCGTGGGTTGCTTTTAAGCAATTTGATGAAATGCTCAGAGTTAATGGTTTAACATTAACAAGTTTGGCATTATCGGAGCGTTTTTCGTGGCAACTTTGGCTAGATAACGGGATTCGCTTAAATTTAGGACGTAAAGATAAAGCCAAGCGTGTACAACGTTTTATAGACGTTTATCCACGAATGGAACAACGTGCAGATGCACAAGTAGATACAATCGATTTACGGTATGATACCGGCCTTGCAGTAAGCTTTAAGCCAATGCAAGAAGAACAATTACAAAATAAGAGTAAGGCATGACTAAGTCAGCAGAAAGAAACCTAGTAATAGGATTAGACGTTGGCACCTCGAAAGTGGTTGCCACGGTAGGTGAAATCACCGCAGATAACAAGCTCAGCATTGTTGGTGTGGGCAGCCAAGTATCTCATGGTATGGATAAAGGCGGCGTTAACGATTTAAACTTAGTGTCTGAGTCTATTCGACGAGCAATAGACGAGGCCGAGTTAATGGCTGATTGTCGTATAAGCTCTGTGTATTTGGGTATTTCTGGCAAACATATACAGTGTCAAAACGAAAGTGGTGTGGTGGCAATCAATAACACCGAAGTCACTGACGAAGATATTGAAAACGTAATACATATTGCGCGTTCTGTGCCTATTTCAGCAGAGCGTAAAATGCTGCATGCATTGCCGCAAGAATACAGCATTGATATGCAAGAGGGCATTAAAAACCCACTAGGCATGAGCGGCGTTCGTATGGAAGCGCGTGCACATATCATTACGTGCTCAAACGATATGGCAAAAAATATCGAAAAATGTGTAGAACGCTGTGGTCTTGAAGTCGATCAACTTATCTTTACTGCACTTGCGTCATGTTATTCTGTACTAACAGATGACGAAAAAGAGCTAGGTGTTGCAGTACTTGATATTGGTGGCGGTACTATGGATATCACCATTTATATCAATGGCGCACTTCGTCACTCTGCGGTTATACCTGTAGCGGGTAACCAAGTTACTGGTGATATTGCAAAAATATTTCGCACACCTATATCACATGCAGAGTCACTCAAAGTACAATACGCATGTGCTAGTAGCCAAATGGCAAGTAGCGAAGACACAATTGAAGTACCAAGTGTAGGCGGACGACCAGCAAGGTTAATGTCGCGCCATACATTATCTGAGGTGGTAGAGCCTCGTTTTAGAGAATTATTTGAGCTTGCGATGGAAGAAATTCGTCGTTCAGGCTTAGAAGACCAAATTGCGGCAGGTCTCGTTATAACAGGCGGAACTGCTAAAATGACTGGCGCTATGGAAGTGGCAGAAGACATCTTCCAAATGCCAGTAAGAATAGGCAAACCAATCGGGATGGTTGGTTTGACAGACTATGTAGATGATCCTTCGTACGCAACCGCTGTTGGTTTGTTACAATACGGGCGTACCATGCAATCGATGAATGCACAAAAGTCGAAAGCAGAGGATAACAATAATTGGTGGAACCGCATTACTAAATGGTTCCAAGGCGAGTTTTAAGACTCAAGTCGGAGAGTAAACATGTTTGATATAATGGAACAACACAGCGAAGAAGCTGTAATAAAAGTAATCGGCGTGGGCGGTGGTGGCGGTAACGCTGTTGAGCACATGGTAAAACAACAAATAGAAGGCGTGCGTTTTATAGCCGCTAATACGGATG
>NZ_AUTI01000039.1:0-3182 GCF_000497995.1 Pseudoalteromonas sp. TB25 | reverse complement strand
TTGGCTTGCATAATTGCACGGTAAATATCTTTACCTTCTGCGGGCCAGTATAAATCCATAACCAAGGTGTAGTCAGACACCATTCCTTCATTTGCAAAGTCACCATTTGCTGGTGTGTTTAAATCAATAAGTAAGCCTTCTGTTGGAGCGTGGCGAGAAAACGCCATAACACCTGAAGGACCATCACTTAAATCATCAATATTTAATTGAGTAGTGGTGCTATATTGTGTCTCTGCAGTGCCCCAGTTTGTTTCATCTGGATCAAAGTAGCTAAGTACCGAAGGTCCAAAATCAGCTGCTAACGGGTTGTTAGTATCGTCAAAGTTCCATACGGTTACATTTGCTAAGTTGTTGCATGAATAAAGTTCGGTGTCACTGTCAAGGTGTAGGCACTGACTTGTTCTAGCACGTGCATATTTATCAAGTAGCCACCAAGCTTCAGCTATCGGTTCTACGTTTGAGAATGTAACACTATTAAAAAATAAATCAGGATTCAAAGCTGCTCCTTTAAATAGTGCAACTTCGTAATTATTAGTGGGTTGTATATCCTCAGGTTTAAGTAAAAACCAATCTGGTTGACTTGCAAACATCGTTGTTAAGTCGCTTCCCGATACAGTTACTTTATAAATAGAGTTAAACCCTGGCGTATTTGATGGCTGTCTTTCTACGTAAAAAGCTTTATGGAAGTCTTCTTGAGTAAGTGTGCCGGGTGTCCAGCGCTTTTGTACTAGTTCAGGATTAAGTAATGCTGCGCTAATTGTGCTTGAGTGTTTTGCGGCTAAGGCGGTTATTTCGGCTAGCTGCGCATCAGTTGGATAGTTTTCAGAAATAGCGATTTCAGTTTCTGCATCGGGAGCATAACGCCCCATTATCTCATCTATAGCTAGTTTTGTTGCCTCATCGCGTTCATCAATTGTATCGGTTTCAATCGTTTTGTAATCAACAACTGGGGATGATTTATCAGCTAAATTAAAATTAAGCGTTAAGTCCGTAATACCTTTAGCGTAAAAGTCCGGTTGTAAAACAATAGCGCCGTTATCAAGGGTTGTGTAGCTTTCCCCACCGTGTGTATGGCCGCCAAGTACTAAGTCTATACCGGGTACGTTTGTTGCCATATCAGTATCTTGGCCTACACCTAAATGGCTCAACATAATCATGTAATCTACATCATCACTGTATTGGTTTACGATGCTTTGTGCGATTTGTTGCCATTGCCAGCTCATTTTAAACTGTTTAATAAAATCAGGGATCGGATCATCTTGAATAGGTTCATCTAGCTCATTCCATGGCACTGAGGTCATGCCAAACACACCAAGTGTAATACATCCTACTTGAACTTTTGCAAATCCTACGCCTTCAAAATCTTGTAGTTGCTCTGCTTCATAACGAGTATTACTAGCAAGTACGATTGCATTCTCGTCTTGGGAATAACTTAGTAATTTTTCAGGGCCCCAAGCATAATCATGATTTCCAACGACTCGTAGGTCAAACTGCATTGCTTTAATAGCTTCTTCTGTCGCGGTACCTTGTGATAATTGCTCAGCAACGGTGCCTTTTTCATAGTCGTCACCACCGTTTGTAAATAAGGTGTGCGGAGTTTGGCTTGCTACTTGGTTGTAGTAGGCTTTGATCCGGCTGAAATATTGCTCTTCATAGCCAAAGCGAGCATGTAAATCTGCAACGTGAACAAACCTTACCGACTGCTCTGTTGCATTAGCGTCGCAAGTTGGGCCGATATTTGCGAAAGCTTCATTGCGCTGCATTTGTATTGCATATGTGCCCAGTGTTGTTACTTGAGCGCTAACAAACCCATCTAAAACTATTGAATTTGTAACAGTATCCCAATTAGCGCCCGATAGTTTTGCGATAAACAGTTGTCCGCCTAATGCATAGTCATCAGGGATTTTTATTGTAATGGTAATAGGTTTTTCAAGAGTAAGCGTGGAGGGCGTAAGCGCATGTAAATCAGAAATTATATTTTGTTGTATATTCGTCTCATCTAATAATGTTTTCTCGTAGGTAAGCTCTACATCACTAGAAATAGCACTGGAAGGTGCATTAAATATAAAATTGCCTTCGTCTAATGTAACGTCTAAACCATTAGCGCTTGATAGTGTTAATTTGCTAGGTTCAGGCTCAACAGGATCGTTTGGATTAACCGTCACTTCATCACCGCTACCACAGGCAGTTAGAATAAAGCTAAGAAATATAAATATAATAACACGTGATATCGTTAACGATTGCATCTACGGATGTCCTTGAGTCTATTCAATAACCAATCAGGATATAATATCAGTTAACGGGGGAAGGGCAAAGTTGAATAAAAAATTCCCCCATAGAAGCTATGGAGGAATTGTCTTAGGTTATATTGCTACATTTGAAAAAAACAATAATTAAGAGACTTTCTCTTCTAAACCTTGTTTTTCCCATACTTTAGCTTTAAAAGTCATTAGTACTAAAACAACACCAACACCAATGCTAAATAATGCAATTTGTAAGTATAAGTTAGGAATTTCATCAACATTATTCGGATCGAAATTACCAGCAAGTAAACCCGCAATAATATTACCAATCGAGTAAGTTAATACAAACACACCCATCATTTGGCCAGTGTAACGTTTAGGCGATAACTTACTTACAGCACTTAATGCTACAGGGCTTAAACAAAGCTCACCCACTGTATGTAAAAAGTACGTAGTAACAAGCCAGTAAGGCGCAACTTTTAAGCCTTCAGCTGCGTAATGAGCCGCCATAAACATAACTAAAAAGCCTGATGCCATGATAATTAAGCCAATTGCACACTTAACGCTATAGCTAGGTGATACTAAGCTTTTAGATAAGTTAATCCAAAGCGCTGCAAAAAATGGCGATAAAGTAATAATAAACAGTGAGTTTAATGATTGAAACCACGTTGTAGGGATTTCAAAAGTACCAATAAGGCGGTCAGTATAGTCGCGAGCAAATAAGTTTAATGATGAACCAGCTTGTTCAAAGCCAGACCAAAAACATGCAGATGCAATACATACTAAAAATAGTGCCCACATTCTTTGTTTTTCTGCATCTGTTAAATTACCTGTAAAGTAAATAACACCAAAATAAACAAAAAAGATAATAGTAAATACAATCGCTGTGTAACCTGCAACTACAGTTGGATTAATAACAATAGCGCCGGTCATTGCAGC
>NZ_AUTI01000038.1:0-4211 GCF_000497995.1 Pseudoalteromonas sp. TB25 | reverse complement strand
CTGCCGCTACTGATAGCGCCGCCCTTACATCATCAGCAAACCATTGGCGTTCATAGTGCAGCAATGTATTTAAACCGGGCATAAAATTATATAAACGCGACAGCACTTTAGTTTTCCTGCTAATAGTTACAACGTTTTGATAGTAAATTTAATATTCAAATAAGTATAGCTAGGACGGCGGTTATTTTAATAAATTGCAGGTGATTATTTATCAAGATATTAAATTTATAATTTGGCAAAAAAGTGAAAATTGAATTTTCCTGAGGTGTCTTTTAATCAGCTTATGTGCGTAGTATTAATGTACTGATATTGAGCACCTCAGGAAATCACTAAATCTAAAATCTAGTTTTAAATTTTTTAAGATTATTTAGCACCACATGCCGGATATAACTCAAGTACTTCTGTTACTACTTGTCCAAATAAAGCTTGTTCTTGCTGTGTTAAATCTATAGCAGGAATAAATGGCATTGTGTCTGTTAATTCCGAGGTAATGATTTGATAAAAGGTCATCGCTGTAAGGACATTCCCAGCATAGGATGCATGATTACCGTCGGCACTATGAAGGTTTATACTAGGCATTATTTCTAATACTCGATTCCATACAAAGCCAACAGGCGCTATGCAGCTAGGTTGTTTTTGACTGATTGCTAAATGGAGGTCGTAAACCAGCTTTGCTTCTGCGGGATCCCCTTTTTGAGGATGCTCTGGAAATAAAATAGGTGTAATTTTATGCTCTTTTGCGTTCGAGATTAATCGCTCAGTTGCACTTGTAGGGTAGTCAGTCGAACCTGATTGTGAGTACTTTTGGCCTTGAAAAATTGCATGACTCCAGTTATCACTTTTTAATTTATCGACATTCGCATTTACTGCGACTATTTCATCTAAAAATCGACCACTAACAGTCGTTATTTTGACTGAAGTGCTAGGTAACTGGTTTGTAATAATTATTTCTAATAAGCCCCCTAACTGTGAACTATGGCTATTACCATAGATAATTATTTTGTAGTCACTTAAGGGACTGTTATTAATAACCGCTTTTGATTGTGGTATTTCAATGCTTTCAGCCTCTTTTGTTTTACTTCCCCCAGAGCCGCATGCTGTTAATAATAGTAATGATAATGTGATTGATATTGTTGTTATGTATTTTAGAGACATTGTTAATCCTTTTTTCGTACCAATTATAAGTACGGCTTTAGAATACTAGACATTTTATAACCAAGCTGCAAGGTTGCTGGTTTTTAGTGCAATGTATGGTGCTTAGTTTGTGCGCTAAAAGTGAAGTGCGGGAGGTTGGTATTGTTTAAGCGGTATCTAAATTTTAGTTTGGAGTATTATTCAATGATAATTTTATTGCTTTAAATAAATATTTAGTTATAAAAATTGTGCGATGTTTTAACACAAGTGCCACTTTTTTGTAGACGTAAAAAAGCCTGCATAAAAGCAGGCTTTAGTTTTTAGGGAAAATTAAAATTTAGCGCGAATACCAAAGCTGTAACGGCGATCCGCTTCAGTGTACTTCCAAGCACCACCTAGTTCAGATAGGTAAATAGAAGGCTCGCCCGTTAAGTTAGTCGCATTACCTACTAAGGTCACGTTTTCGTTAATATCCCAACTTGCTGAGAAGTCTAACTGGCCGCGGTCGTCACGGTAGTTATTACCGTAAACAGTACCTTCTGCTGAAATACTGCCGTCTGAGTTAATATTTTCTACACGTTTCTCGTTTTCAGTATCTAAGAAACTGTCACGGTAGTTATAAGCTAGACGAGTAGAGAAACCTTCGTATTCCCAAAATACTTGTAAGTTATACGTATTTTTAGAAATATCTAATAACGGGTTACCGTTTGGTTGCTCGCTGTCTGCGTATGTGTAGTTTGCGTTAATGCCTAAGCCAGAAAATGCACCAGGTAGGTCTGTAAAGAACTGTTGATAACCAACTTCAAAGCCTTGTACTGAGCCGTTTTCACCGTTTACATTTTTAACAGTATCGATACCCGTTAGTCCTGCGTCACGTAAGCCTGCTACATGGTTAAAGCCATCAGCATCTACTGGGAAGTCAGTTGCATCCGAGTAAACTAGGTTATCTTGTGAAACACCTGCAACGTCAAGCTGACATACTTGGTTCCATTGAGTTACGTTTTGGCCTGTTGAAGTGCTAGATGCAGCTACACAGCTACTTTCGTTACTTAAGAAAGATTCAACATCTTTATAAAATACTGCGAAAGAAATTACGTTACCTTGGTCAAAGTAATGCTCTACAGATAAGTCGTATTGCGTTGCACGGTATGGTTCTAAATCAATAGAGCCTTGCGTTGCACCTGTAATGTCGTTATTAACGTCAAATGCAGGGCTTAGTTCGCTAAAGTCAGCGCGGCGCATAACTTTTGCAGCAGCAAAGCGGAATAATGTTTCGTCTGAGTAGTTATACGTTACGTTTAAGCTTGGTAAAAAGTCGCTGTAGTCATTGTCGCCAGTTACTTTTTCGCCATTAAGAAATACGCTTGATTCTAAATCTGTAGTTACATAACGACCACCCACAATTGCAGTGATGTTATCAAAGTCTAAGTAGGCTGATATATACACGGCAGCTGTATCTTCAACTACGTTACGGTATGCGCTTTCTTGGAACTCTTGGTTATCTGAAAGACTACCTGTTGACGCTAAGTTAGTACCTGCAAGTAACTGCTGAAGCTGAGCGTAAGTATTGGCCGGGTTAGATAAACCGTTGTAGCTTAAAAAGGTTAGTAGGTCGTTTTGTCCCGAATGACCTAGTTGGTCAAAAGAGTTGTCGTGGCTAACTGTTGTAAAGCTATTTGAAAAAGCAGCGTTGTAGTCATCAACCCATAAAGTGGCTAACGAACCGTCTGAGTCGTTAAATGCATTTTTATAAATGTCTTTAATTTCTACTTTGTATTGCTCATATTCGTAATCGCGGTTAGTAACACGTACACCCGCTTTTACTTTAGATACCCAGCTTAAGCTGCTGAGTGGCTCAAACATTTCAACATCAAAACGAATAGCTGTTTCGTCATTGTCTGTTCTTCTATCTTCACTTTTAAACGTACGAAGTGCTAAGTTTTGTGGGTCAGTAAATGCATTAGGATCTGAATGAATGATGCTTGGTAATTTATTACCGTCTTGAGAGAATGCACCATCATATAAATGATTTGTTAGCTGAGTTCCGCCACTTGCTTCAAATGTTGATTTTTCGATTGGGCGAAGTGTAAATTCAGAATCAGGTCTTACGCTTTCTGATGATGCTACCGCAATTTCACCAGAGATTTTGATGCTGTCAGTAAGGTTCCACTCTGCACCAAGTGCATTTGAAAACGAGTCAGTTTCACGAAAGTCACTGTATGTTTTAGGAATACCAAATTCGTTTGTTAACGTGTAATTATTTACGCCGTTAGCATCTTGAGTTGTATTTGCATCTGTTGATAGTGAACCTGCGACACCTAAAATAGAGTTACCAGCTTGTTCACCTGAGCGCTTTGTGCCGCTTAAATCAAGATACACCATGCCATTACCTGATTGTGGTGCCCATTGAAGAGATAAATTTACAGCAGTTCGTTTACGTTGTTCTACATATTGTTCAACACTGTGCTCGTCTCTTACGATAGCGTTGCCACTAGGTGTATTACCTTCTTGGCCATTAATTTCGATATCTTGAGGTTTAACACGGCTAGATGTTTCATCTTGGCGAATTTCGCGATCTTGGAATGAAAACATAGCAATGGCACCAAAGGTACCCATTTCATCAAAGTCCCAGTTGTTACCAATTGAACCACTAAAAATAGGAGCTACATTTTCTGTTTTATCAGCGTATTCGCCATCTAATGAAACTGCGCCAGTTAGTTTATCTAACTCTAATGGGCGAACTGTTTTTAGGCTAACTGTTCCGCCTAATGCACCCTCAATCATATCGGCAGTAGGAGACTTAACTACTTCTACTGTTTTTAAAAAGCTTGATGGGTAATCTTGCAAGCTAATGCCGTCACGAGAGTCACCAATAGTAGAGCGACCATTTAATTCAACACGGTTTTGAGGTAAGCCACGAATCGAAACACTGTCACCCACACCAAAATCGGTATTAATAGATACGCCAGTAATACGTTGCAACGCTTCTGCAATATTATTATCTGGTAACTTACCAATGTCTTCAGCAACAATTGCATCTACAATACGTCCGTCAGTACGCTTAAGCATAGCGGCGG
>NZ_AUTI01000037.1:0-1461 GCF_000497995.1 Pseudoalteromonas sp. TB25 | reverse complement strand
CCGCCACGACCTTGGCGACCTTCAAAATTACGGTTAGAAGTAGATGCACAGCGCTTGCCTGCTTCTAGGCGGTCATCGTTCATCGCTAAACACATTGAGCAACCCGGTTCGCGCCATTCAAAACCTGCGGCTTTAAAAATATCAGCTAAGCCTTCGTCTTCAGCTTGTTTTTTAACTAAGCCCGAGCCCGGTACAATTAATGCTTCTATACCGGCTACAACATGTTTGCCTTCAACAATTTTTGCAGCCGCGCGTAAGTCTTCAATGCGGCTATTTGTACATGAGCCAATAAATACCGTGTCTACTTTCGCGCTTGATAATTTATCGCCCGCTTTTAAGTCCATGTATTTAAGCGCACTGCGTATAGCGTCGGCTTTAATTAAATCTGGCTCTTTATCTGGATCAGGTATGCACTCATCAACACCAATTACTTGCTCTGGGCTTGTGCCCCAGGTAATTTGCGGTTGAATGTCGTCAGCATTTAGCTCAACAACTAAATCAAAGTGTGCACCTTCGTCTGTTTTTAATGTTTCCCAATATTCAACGGCTGCATCAAAATCAGCGCCTTTTGGTGCAAACGGACGACCTTTTAAATAGTCATAAGTAATTCGGTCAGATGCAATCAAACCGGCCTTTGCACCCATTTCTATACTCATATTACATAGCGTCATACGGGCTTCCATCGAAAGCGCTTCAATGCCTGCACCACAAAACTCTGCTACATAACCTGTGCCACCAGCAGTACCTAACTTACCAATTACCGCCATAATTAAATCTTTAGCAGTAACCGTTGGACGCAAAACACCGTTAATTTGAATTTTTAACGACTTTGCCTTTTTTTGCTGTAGCGTTTGCGTTGCTAATACGTGCTCAACCTCAGACGTACCAATACCATGCGCTAATGCGCCAAACGCACCATGCGTAGAGGTATGGCTATCGCCACATACAATGGTTGTACCTGGCAAAGTAATACCTTGCTCTGGCCCCATTACATGCACAATGCCTTGGTTAATGGAGTTTAAATCGTAAAGTACAATACCAAACTCTTTACAGTTTTTATCAAGCGCCATTAATTGGTTTTTAGATACTTCGCTTGCGGCATCAAGTGATCGGCTTTTAGTCGATACGTTATGATCCATCGTTGCAAAGGTTTTTTCTGGGCAACGTACAGTACGGTTTTTTTCACGTAGACCTGCAAAAGCCTGCGGAGAAGTCACCTCGTGCACTAAATGGCGGTCAATATAAAGTAAGTCGGTTTGCTCGTTTATGCTGGCAACGGTGTGTGCTTGCCAAATTTTTTCGTATAACGTTTGGGCCACTTGCTAATTCCCTAATCTGTTTGAGTTGCAGCATAACGGTGCTGCAACTTTAATATGTTATTAAATGCGTGAAACGATAGCTGCTGCCACATCGCTTGTGCTGTAACCGGCATTTGGATAAATATCTGGAGTGCCAACGCCG
>NZ_AUTI01000036.1:0-1819 GCF_000497995.1 Pseudoalteromonas sp. TB25 | reverse complement strand
GTTAGCGGCTAACCCAGTTTAAGGATGTGTAACTATGGCTATTAGTGAACTAGTAAACACCAAACACCAAACATTAAAAATTAACCCTAATGCAGGTGTTGAATATGCAAAAACGCAGCATTTAGTTAATTTAAGAGCTAACGAAGTGGCAAAAGCAGCCTGCGACTTACCTATTTTTTTAGCACGTAATACACAAAATGGTAGTTATACCGTATCAGCGTTAACCAGCTTTAGTGCAGGTCAAAGTTTATTGGTTAATAACAACCAATGGCAGGCACTTTACACACCGGTATGTATACAAACTCACCCTCTTTATTTAATGACCCGTGAAGCAAATAGCAGCGACTACTTTATTGCGATTGATGATCAAAGCTCAGCCGTAAATACGCAGCAAGGCGAGGCACTATTTGATGCTAAAGGTAAGCCAAGCTTATTTTTAAATTCACAGCAAAAGCTACTTGAGAGCGATTTAAAAAATGATTATCAAACGTATCAATTTACCCAAGAAGTAGCGCGCTTAGGGCTTATTAAAAACATAGATATTGTATTGCAGTTTGAACAAGGCGAAACCCAAACTATTCAAGGTTTGAGCACCGTTGATGAAGACAAACTGCAAACTTTAGATAGCGATACCGTTGCAAACTTACACAAGCAAGGTTACCTAAGTGTGCTTAACAGTATGCTTATTTCACTGTTTCAGTTAAATGCATTGGTAAAGCTGCACAACCAACGTCCCGAACTTATGCCTTTAAAGCAAATTAAGTTAGAACTAAGTCGAGATGCGCACGCGCTGTAGCGTGCACTTTTTTATTACACAGACATTGCGCGTAACGCGTAGGAGACACACACATGTCAGATAACATTTTACAGCTGGTGGTTTTTGTTTTTGTCACCGCTTTAATTGGTGGCCTTACTTATTGGAAATGCCGAGGCCAAAATCGTAATAACGGACAAAGCCAAACCAAAGAGTATTTTTTAGCGGGCGGTGGCCTTACTTGGATGTTTGTTGCAGGTTCAATAACACTTACTAACTTAAGTACCGACCAACTAGTGGGTATGAATGGTAACCAAATGGCTTTGCTTGTTTGGTGGGAGCTTGCGGCGATTATTGGCTTAATTATTTTAGCCAAAGTGTTTATTCCTGTTTATTATAAATACAACTGTACAACGACCACAGAGCTTTTAGAAAAGCGCTATAACAACAAACATATTCGCGCTGTTATTGGGGGATTATTCTTTTTAGGTAATGCACTTATTTACATGCCAGCGGTAATTTACTCAGGTGCGCTGTTTATGCAAACCATGTTTAAGGTTGATATTCCGCTAATGTATATTGCCACCGCATTTGCCATTGTAGGTGCTATTTATGCGTTTTTTGGTGGTCTACGTGCAGTTGCAGTGTCTGATACTTATAACGGCTTACTGGTACTGGGTATGGCTGTTTTAGTGGTGTTTTTAGCACTAAATGCGATTGATTATGACTTTACGGGTATTCCTGAGGAGCGCTTAACACTCATCGGCGATGCTGATTCACCTATTCCATGGCCAACACTTTTAACCGGTATGATCTTTATTCAAATGTATTACTGGGGTACTAACCAAACAATTACGCAACGAGCCATGGCTGCTCCTAATGTTAAAGAAGCGCAAAAAGGTATATTTGCCGCAGCGGGAATTCGTTTTTTAATCGTCCCTGCCATTGTGGTATTACCGGGTATCATTTCGTTTAAACTTTACGGCGATATTGGCGACGCTGCTTATGGTCGAATTGTAGGTGATGTAATGCCAGCATGGTTAACCGGTGTGTTTGCAGCGGCAA
>NZ_AUTI01000035.1:0-2583 GCF_000497995.1 Pseudoalteromonas sp. TB25 | reverse complement strand
CTGCCATAAACTTGCTTGAATTAAACTATTTTCAATTAAGTGGCCTAAATGCGTGGTGTTTATATCGGAGCAGTCAAACAATAAATTATCACCACCGCGCTCAAATGCCTCTAATTGTTGATAAGGCGCTATGCGGTTTTGCCTTAAAAGCGGCATTGCTCCTAATTCATCAAGTAAATTTTCTGAAAAACGATTAATAGCCGACACTCTAATATCAACCTTATCACTACTAAGAATCTGTGATGGGTCTATTAGGTGTTTTTCGATTATGCGTACGCCAAAGCCCTGTTGAGCAAGCTTTATCGCCATAGCCGCGCCAACCATGCCACCGCCAACTACTATCACATTATTTTTAGTCATGTTTTTCATCATTTTATTATTACTTGAGTCTGTTTTGATTGTATCAAAATTAATTTGTTTTATACCAGGGGATATCCCTAACCGCTGATTAAACTCGCCTCGTATTGATTTGAGATCACAAACATGAAAACTATACTTGGATCTGGACGGGTATCCAGCTAAAATACGCCTCCTTTAAGTGAGCATGCTTGCTCCTTAATCCTGTTTCAAGCACATTTTTGTGCCACTATCGAATTGAACACGAGGCTATATTTCAATGAGCAAAAAGCTGCATATTAAAACCTGGGGTTGTCAGATGAACGAATACGACTCTCAGAAAATGGCTGAACTTTTAGATGCCACCAACGGCTACCAGCTAACTGAAGATGCAACAGATGCCGACGTAATCTTACTTAACACCTGTTCAATTCGTGAAAAAGCACAAGAAAAAGTATTTCACCAATTAGGTCGCTGGAAGTTATTAAAAGACGACAAGCCAGATTTAATCATTGGTGTAGGTGGTTGTGTTGCCTCACAAGAAGGTGACTCTATTCGCCAACGTGCGCCATTTGTAGATGTTATTTTTGGTCCGCAAACGCTACACCGTTTACCAGAAATGATTAAACAAGTGCAAGGCGACAAAGGCTCATCGGTTGTTGATATTTCATTCCCAGAGATTGAAAAATTTGACCGTCTGCCAGAGCCAAAAGCAGATGGCCCATCTGCTTTCGTATCAATTATGGAAGGCTGTTCTAAGTACTGTACTTTTTGTGTTGTACCTTATACTCGCGGTGAAGAAGTTAGTCGCCCAGTAGATGACGTACTACTTGAAGTTGCACAACTTGCAGAGCAAGGCGTACGTGAAGTAAATCTTTTAGGTCAAAACGTAAACGCATACCGCGGTGATACGCACGATGGTGAAATTTGTTACTTTTCTGATTTAATTCGTCTTATAGCAGCTATTGATGGTATTGACCGTATTCGTTACACCACATCGCACCCGGTAGAATTTACCCCAGATATAATCGACGTTTACGCCGATGTGCCAGAGCTTGTAGATCACTTACATTTACCAGTACAAAGTGGTTCAGACCGTATATTAAACCTAATGAAACGTGGCCATACGGCAATTGAATACAAATCGACAATTCGCAAGTTACGTAAAATTCGTCCTAACTTAAGTATGTCGTCAGATTTCATTATTGGTTTCCCAGGCGAAAGCAAAGAAGACTTTGAAGCAACCATGAAGCTTATTAGCGACATAGGTTTTGATATGAGCTTTAGCTTTATTTACAGCGCACGCCCAGGTACGCCAGCGGCAGATTTGCCGGATGACGTAACAGAGCAAGAGAAAAAAGAACGCTTATACTTACTACAAAACCGTATTACACAAATGGCGCAGCAAATTAGTCGTCAAATGTTCGATACAGAGCAACGTATACTTGTTGAAGGTCCTTCTAAGAAGAACCCTATGGAATTACGTGGCCGTACAGAAAACAACCGTGTAGTAAATTTTGTTGGCCCGCACACTGTGATCGGACAGTTTGTTGATGTACGTATTACCGAAGCACTACCTAACTCTTTACGTGGTGACTTAATTCGTACAGAATCAGAAATGAACTTACGACGTGAAGTCGCTCCTTCAGCTATTTTAACTAAAGCTGCAGCTGCAGAGCCAAAACCAGACACTGTTAACGAAATTGGCGTAGCTACTTTCGTTCCTTAGTCACACAATTAGCGCCAGTTAACGCTGGCGCAGTACTATAGGAAGCAATTTTGAGTAATCAGTTAAAAACATTAGAGATTTATTTAGAACCTGCCGATAACAAACGCCTATCTTCTTTATGTGGCCCGTTTGACGAAAACATCAAACAAATTGAACGCCACCTGGCTGTTGAAATAATTCACCGTGACAACTTTTTTAAAGTAACCGGTAAACTACACAACTGCGCCGGCGCTGTAGAAATCTTAAAAAACCTTTATGTTGATACTCAGCCAGTTCGTGGTGTTTTAGGCGAAATAGAACCCGACGCCGTTCATTTAGCTATTACCGAATCAAAAGCCTTAGAGCAAGATGCATCCAGCAGCGCTTATGGCAAAGAAATGGTTATTAAAACCCGCCGTGGTGTAATTAAACCACGTAACGACAACCAAGGTGTTTATGTGGCTAATATTTTAAACCACGACATTACCTTTGGTATTGGCCCTGCAGGTACTGGTAAAACTTACCTTGCAGTTGCAGCC
>NZ_AUTI01000034.1:0-1239 GCF_000497995.1 Pseudoalteromonas sp. TB25 | reverse complement strand
TCACTAAGCGCATCGGCTTCTTCGTTAATACGTGCAAATATACTCGGATCGCCGCCTTTTAAACGCACTACGTTTAAGCCTTGTTGTGCGTATTTAACCAGTAGTTCGCAAATGTTAGCTTGGGTCATCGAATGTTTACCCGCACGTTTACCTACAAATACTCGCTGTGCTTTTTTAGGAAGCGTTTTTAATAAATCATCGCTTACTAACCAATCGTATAAAACAACATCGGCGGTATTAATTAAACGCTGCGCTTTTACTGTAATTAGCTCTGCGTCTCCTGGGCCCGCACCAATTATATAAACGTTGCCGCTTTTGACGCTGCGACTATTTGAGCTTGTTAGCTTAGTAACAAGCTTATTTAGCCACACGTTTTCAATACCCGAAAAATAAGACAGTACACTCATACTATTCCCTTAAGCCACTGCTGTTGTAACTTTTGGTTCAGCGCTTATAAATACACTGCCGTCTTCAATTTTTGCATTAAAAACCGGTAGGTGTATTGCTTCTGCTTCTAAACATTCGCCTGTTTCTAGGCAAAAGTGTTGCTTATATAAAGGCGATGCGACAACTAATTTATTGTCGATTGAGCCAATAATGCCACGTGATAATACATTAGCTTTGCCAATTGGGTCGTAGTTACTAATAGCAAACACAGCCGTTGGATTTTGTGGAATGTAAAAAATAGCCACTTGCTGATTATTAACTAATGCACATACGCCGCTATTAGCCACTAGGTTGTCGATTGTTCCAATATTATGCCAAGACATCAGCTTGCTCCTCTTCAACTTCAATTACTGGAATACGGTTTTGTGTATTACGTTGCTCACGTTTTTCGGCTTCTGTAGCAGGGCGAATTTGATTACGCTCTTGCACAAATAGAATGTTGTCGTCGGTTTCGGGGCTATTAACAAACTGGCGGAATCGTTTGGCAGCATCTGGGCTTTCAATCGCTTTTTTCCATTCACACGCATAGGTTTGTGTAATTAATTCCATTTGCGCTTCTAGCTCGTCGCAAATGCCTAAGCTGTCGTCAATTACTACGCTTTTAAGGTAGTCTAAACCGCCTTCAAGGTTTTCCATCCATACCGACGTACGCTGCAATTTGTCAGCCGTTTTAATGTAAAACATAATTACGCGGTCAATGTATTTAATTAGTGTTGGCGTGTCTAAATCGGTCGCAAATAAATCAGCATGGCGAGGGCGCATACCGCCATTACCACACACGTATAAGTTCCA
>NZ_AUTI01000033.1:0-1677 GCF_000497995.1 Pseudoalteromonas sp. TB25 | reverse complement strand
CCGCCACTTAGCCAAACCGATCGCCAAAACTTTGCAAATAACCTCGACCGTATTTTAGCGCAAAACAAGGCTAACTAACTTGAATACCCAATTAGTTGGCTTAGGTGATACGCAATTTAGCGTGGCGGTATACGTAGCAAAAGCGCCGCCCATGCCGTTTTTTGAAACACTTGAATACCTAGAACCGGTTATAAATGAGCAAATAAATACCATAAACCAGTACTGTGGTAATGGTTGGCGCAAAGTGTTTAACGTTTACGCCAAAGTGCTATTTTCCCTGCCAAGTGAGCATTATTCATTTGCTAAACAAGCCCCTACTTGGCAACAATATCGCGATGAGTATTTACTGCAAAAAAATAGTAAAACCGCCCTGCTATTTAGCGCGCCTGACACTACTATTACTTGCGCAGATAAAGCTACTAGCAATCAAAATCAGCTACACATAATTGCTGGGCGTACGCACGCTAAAAACTTATTACAACAAGGTAAGTTGCATGCACAATTTGATTGGCTCGACGACGAGTTTGCAATAGACACCAGTAACAACATTATTGTGTGCCCGTATTTTGATTACAGGCAATTAAGTAATATAAAAATTGCGAGATTAAGCGAGCTAGTCGCGCAGCTAAAAGGCACTAAATAACACATTGTAAGGAACGACCATGGCCGGAATTTTAGAGTTAAACGAATTATTAAAATCAATGCAGCCTGTGCTTAAACAAGGTGAATACATATTTTGCTGTTTGGCAGGGAAATTGGCTGATTATGTTCACTTAGAGCCACTTGCCACTTACGTTGAAGAGGAAGGCCTAACCCTTATTTTAAAAGCTGAAACCGCCGATAAAGCAGGTATTACTTACGAGGGTAAATATAATTTAATTACTCTTAATGTACATTCAAGCTTAGAGGCCGTTGGGCTAACAGCTGCGGTATCTGCAAAGCTAACTGAGCATGGCATTAGCGCTAATGTGGTAGCTGCGTTTTATCACGACCATATTTTTGTACAAACAGACAAAGCACAAGCTGCAATGAAAGCACTTGGAGAGATTGGTTAGGATTGCTGGCACAGTAATGATCTGAGTGATGTGGATATTAGAGCGTCGGGTGGCGCCTCACTTATCCGACCTACGCTTAGAGAAACTTCGGGGTGTAGAGAGGGTTATATAAAAACACCGAGTTTGTTCACTCGGTGTTTTTATTGGTGCTAAATAGCGGGTGCTTGTTTAGCTTGTGAAACTTAAACTACATATCCGCTAAAACCTAGGGCTTTAAAATACAGCTTCGGAATGCCAAATTTGCACTCGTTTAGTAGTTCGCTAAAGCGCATTCTATCAAGCGGGTAAAACTCATTTTCTAAGTCGTGCCCTGTTTGTGTTTTACCTGTTTCGGTTAAACCCAATTGCGCGCACGTTGTGAGCTGGGCTTCGCGCTCAAATGAAGTTTCGGGGCGCATTAAATCTGCAATAAAAAGGTTTGCGTCTTTTTTAAGACTTCCTTTAATTGCTTTTAATAACTCTTTTTTATCGCCGTTATCTTCTAAAAAATGCATTACTAATAAACATAAAACGGCATCGGCTTTAACCGATAACTTATCAACTGGGCCATTATGTACATCTACGCGGCTTGTTATGCCTTGTTCATCAAATTGCTGCTGTGCGATAGCAAGCATATCGGCTG
>NZ_AUTI01000032.1:0-547 GCF_000497995.1 Pseudoalteromonas sp. TB25 | reverse complement strand
TGTGCACTGTAAAGTGTCGGGTGTTGCCGATCACTTTGCTGAAAATGATGCGCATGCATTATCAATTGCACGCCAATGTATAGAGCGAATTAATTACACACGTCCGACCGCGCCGTTACTTAAACAAGAGCTAGAAGATGTAAAACCACCGCGTTACGATATTAACGAGCTTTACGGCATTGTTGGTACTGATCTTAAAAAGCCATTTGATGTGCGTGAAGTAATAGCCCGCACTGTCGATGACTCGTCTTTTGATGAATTTAAACGTTACTTTGGCGAAACACTGGTGACAGGCTTTGCCAGCATTTATGGCAACCCTGTGGGCATAGTGGCTAATAACGGTATTTTATTTAGTGAGTCGGCGCAAAAAGGCTCGCACTTTATTCAACTGTGTGCTCAGCGCAATATTCCTTTAGTGTTTTTACAAAATATTACCGGCTTTATGGTGGGTAAAAAATACGAAGCCGAAGGCATTGCAAAGCACGGCGCTAAAATGGTGATGGCGGTTTCGTGTGCTGATGTGCCTAAATTTACAGTACTTATTGGC
>NZ_AUTI01000031.1:0-11230 GCF_000497995.1 Pseudoalteromonas sp. TB25 | reverse complement strand
AAGCAGCTTCTACAAGCGCACTTGCTAACGCAGAAGGTGCAATGGTAGATACAGCCGCAAACGCAACTGAAGCTCTTGAGCTTGCTATGACTGCTGTTACTGCTGCGTCTGATTTTGCTGCTGCTGTTGATGCACTTGAAATTGCTATTGAGCAAGCACTAGTTGCTGCTAATGCTTACCTAGACCTTGAAGGCGAAGGCGCACAAGCAATGATTGATGCGCTTACAGCTATGCAAACAGCTGCTGTAGCTCAAGGTGAACTAGCTAGCGAGCAATTTGTAACAGCTTATAACCTACAACTTGTTGCTGAAGCGGCGGTTGCTAAACTTGAAGTACTAACTTCTGTTAAAGCTACATCAGAGTCATTATCGACTATGACTGTGCTTACTAACACTGGTGGTCAAGCGGTTATCGATGCAGCAGACGTTCTTGCCGACGTAATTGATGAATTAGCTGAAATGGGTAATAACTCAGGTACAGGTACTTCAACTCGTAATGCTGATTGGGATTATGCTTATAATTTAGATGATCTTACGCTAATGCTTAGCAATGCGACTACAGGTGAGATGATCAGCGCAGCTGCATCTTATCAAGACAATCAGCTTGTTGTTGCTTGGGGTGCTACGCTAGTAGGTGAAAATGACGCTTCAGTTAAGCTTGTAACTGCTGATACACAAACACAAGCACTTACAGATTGTGTTGAATTTGCCGCTGGTACAATTGATTCAACTCAAATTGATTCATGTTTAGTATTTACTTTTGATGGCGCAGTGACGGCTGAAAATGTAGATGATGCAGAAATCATAATGACTGAGATGTCGAACCATGTTGAAATTGTTGATGGCGATTCAGGCTTTGATGGCATGTTAAGCATTACAGCTGATGATGCAACAGATTCAGGTTCTATTACATTAGAAGGTGTTTCTGGTGATGTAGACTTTAAAGTAATGGCTACATTTATTGATAGTGATATGGAAGAGACAAGTGCTCTAGATATTACTGTAAATAATGCAATGGGTTATACATTGTCTATTACTGGTAATGAAAGTGCAGGTTACACTGGTGACGTTATGGCTATGTACAATGAGATGATGATGTCTTTTGGTACTGCAACTAAAACAACAAACGGTCTTTCAATTACTTACATTGATGGTGACGTAGTTGATTACACTGATGTTGATTTAATTGATTCATCTAAGTAATATTTAAACTATAAAAGGGGAAAGCAGTGCTTTTCCCTTTTTTTATAGAAAGCGATTAAATTATGAAAAAAAAAATTCTCTTGTTAGGATTTTCAACAGCTTTTATTTCTCCTCTTGCTTCCGCAGATAACCAATTTCAAATATTTACTCATTTTGACGCAGAAATTTATACTGAAGCACAACCAGTACAAGCTTTTGTAGATGATTTTGATGCTCCATTAAAATCGGGTGACAGTGCATTTACCTATAATATATTTGAAGTAGGTGTTGGCTACGGTAATTTTAAGGTAGGTTTACAAAGTCGTTACGACTATGTTCTTAACTTTGATCCTGATACAGCTAAATATACTCATACCGAAAAGAATGACTTAGAGTTTGAAGATAGATTTTATACCTATTACCTCGATGCTAAACAAGCAACGTCTAACGGTGTATTTGTATCTTATGATTTTAAATTTTTAGATAAAAATGCATTAACAATAACACCTAAACTTTCTGTTTTTGCCAGTTCACACTATCAAGATGCCACTGTAAATGGTGAAATTTATAGTGATGAAGTTGAAGGCGCTGTAACTGTTGATTACAACTTTTCAAAAGATATTTTATTTAAAGAATTTACACCTTCACAAAAGCCAGAAGGGCTAGGCTATAGCCTAGATATTTTTGCTGATTGGCAAGTAAACGATGAGCTTCAGGTTGGTTTTAGCGTAAAAGATTTGCTCTATAAAACTCAGTACGAAGACAGCGGCTCTGTAAAAGGGCAAACTACTGAAATTCCATTTAGCGAAGATGACAACGGCGATATTATTACTCAGCCAACAGTTTCATTAAAAACATCTGCATTTGGAAATACGGTATCTCATGATTTCGAAATGGAAATGCGACTACAAGCATTTGCCGATTACAGAATAAACGACCGATTTTCGACTCAGTTAACTTTAAAACGTTACGACAAAGACACGTTCAGCCAATTAAAAGGCCGTATACACTTTTGGGATCATTGGAAAGTACAGGCAGGCTACGAGACAAAAAGTGAAGCATTTTTAGTTGGTATAGAAAACGAATATTTTGGTCTTAATTTACAAACTGATAGCTTAGATTTAGATAAAGCCTATTATGCGAATGTGAATTGGTACGTGAACATTAAGTTTTAAGGAATGAAGATGTTAAAACAAATTATACCTTTAGGGGTAGCTATTGCATTAGTAGGTTGTGGTTCTTCATCAGACAGTGACAGTGACAGTTCAGAATCTGTTGCAGTGAGTGAAATTGCTACATCTTCTTCTGTGAGTTTTTATGTATCTAATTGGCAATCACCACAGGGCACGCTTAATGTTTTAGATAGCGATGGGGTGGTGCAAGAATCAATTGAAGTCGAAAACATTAATACTGTGAGTGTAAGTGTAACTCCACTTACTTTTAATAGTTTTGAGTTTATACCGAGTGATATGGCTCTACCTTGTCCGCGCTTTACAGGTTGTGGCAGAACAGTCCGTGGTGATGTAAATGACTTAAACGCAAACCGTTTAATAGACTACCAAGAATTGACAGCCGTTACTCTTAATTACAAAGCAGATGCATTTAGTGCACCGGGTGTAAATACAATTTATTTATCGCCATTGAGTAAAGCAATTACAGATGAAGGCTTTAGTGCTACGCAAGCTAGTTTATCAGCCACACCTTTTTATCATTTAACGCACAGCAATTTAAATGCAAGTGTTGAAGCGGAAATGGTTACTAATGCATTTACTTACGCAGCAATTTTAGCTGGTGTTGCTGATAGTACGTTTAGTGTTGAAAGTGCTTTTAATGCATTTACTAACTCAGAGACTGACCAACAGGCATGGGAAGATTATAGCGATTTAGCAGCGCAGTATGTTACAGATAACTTATTTAGCGACCAAGGTAATGGATTACTACCAAACGTTGCAGGTCAAGTTAAGCAAACGATCGCAAGTGTAACTACATTTACAAATTGGCAGGCTCGCTCAACAGAAGTTCAAAGCTTAGATTCAAGAGAGTTACTTGTTGATACACGAAATATTATAGGTGCTGCAAGACTTCAAGAAAAAAGCTATTCAGATGAATTAGACGTAAAATTTGCTGAGCTTGAGGATGCGTTTGATGAAGACACACAAAGAACCCTTGATGCACTTACTAATGCTTTAAACGAAGTTATCACAAATTATTCACCACTAGCTGATGGCTCTACACCATCGGGACAGTATAAACTTCGTGACTTAGATATTGATTACAGCCAATCACCTTATACTTGGGCTATAACTGGCACATATGATGAGTTACCTATAACAATTGATTTATCAATTCCCACATTTAGAGTAAGTGGTGTATTAGGTAATAAAATTGAAGGTATAATGAGTGCTACTGTTACAAATGGTGCTACGGTATTAAGTGTTGATGTAAGTGAGTTGCTGATTGAGTTTGATGGCATAGATGCTCAAAGTGAATTAAACCCAGAAGCAGAGACAGGTATTACACAGGTAACTACGAATGTAATTATCAATAAAGCCGCTGGTAAACTTGAAGGCGATTTATCACTAAACTTAAATCGTTTTGTTAATTCATTAGGTGAAGAGTCTACAACGTTATCTACTTTTGATTTTAATGGTGATTACGTGAGCGACATTCAAAACACTGCATTTCATATCACAGCAGTAGAGGCTTCGCCTTTTATTGGTGAAGATAATGACGATTTAGCATTTACTTTTGAATTAGATTTTCCTTTAAGTGGTGCAAGCGATTTTAAGTTTGCTTACGTGGGCGATGTTGAAAACTTATCAGAACTTACCTCTACAGATATATTTGTTAGCATAAAAAATCGTGCGTTAGATTTACGTATTCGTGATGTTAGTGGCAACATTAATCTAATAGCGAAAGGCGAAAATGGACGTTGGTTAGATGTAAAGCAAAAGGGTCGTAATTACAGTGGCGGTTTATATTTTGGTGATACTAAACTAGCTGATGTTACTGCAGTACGTGGTATTCCTGGTGTTTTATTTCCAAATGGTGAGTTTGAATCATTATTTTAACTACTTGATTAAATATTTTAAAGCCTAGCATTCGCTTAAGGCCGAACAGTTAAGAAGCGTTTTAACGATTAGTTAAGTGGCTTTAGAAATATTCAAAATCCGATATTAGTTTTCTAGTATCGGATTTTTTATTGCTTGTTATATTAGTTAAATGCGCCTGAATCAAGGTAGCTACCAATTCCGAGTGTAAACATCCAAAGCCCCCATAAGCTATGCTCAATAACACACACGACGGTTGAGCGGCTTTGTGCATAGGTATAAGCAAACAGTAGTCCGCCTAAAAATGCCAAACCTACTGCAATCCAATTTGCATACACACTATGCGCCAACGCAAATACACTCGCACTAACTATAATACGGACTGCTTTTTTGGGCATGATGCGCTTATAACGATGAAAAAAATACGTTCTGAATATTAACTCTTGAGGAATAACCGACAGTATTGGGTAGAGCAACAACAGTAAAAGCCAATCATTAAATGAATTGCGAGGAAGGGTAAACCAGTTTCCTTGATGAATAATCCCGTAAAACATACCAGAGAACAGCGCACCTAAAAAAAAGAAGCTAAAAACACGTTTTTTAACAGCAGAAAACTGCCCAAGGCTTGTGAGTCTAAACCGTTTAAAGTGGGGATCGCTCAGTAGCAACATACAACACACACTCATAAGTATAATAAGCGCAGGAATAAGCCAGTTAGCTAAATGCTCGCGTAATCCAAAACCCAACAAGGGTAGTAACACAAAAATGAGGGTAAATTCAAACCAGCGATATTGATTGGCGTTCAAAGTCGTCTCAACTTGTTTTTTTAATAAACTATCAAGCTAAGACGACATTTTTATGACGATATTAGTTATCTATAAATTACTTTACTGGTTCTTCTTCATTAGGGAGGTATTTGTACAAGGCAATAATAGTGGCAAAAATACTCACAAAGGTAATGCCCATTAAACCAAATACTTTGAAGTTGACCCAAAAGTCGAGCGAAAAATTATACGCAATATAAATGTTCAACGCTGCGATGCCAGCAGTAATTACAACCCACATCAGGTTAAGCTTATCCCATAACGGTTCTGGGACTACAATGGCTTGTTCTGTATCATTAGCATTTTCGAGTATTGAGCTAAGCGCTTTTTTAACGAGATTTTTTTTAAGTACATAACGGCTAACAAGTAACGTTAAACTTAAACCTGCGTATATTAGCGTTGCTTTCCATTTTATGTATTGCTCATCATGAAGTACTAGCGTTAACGTACCAAACACAGCAGCAATGCCGAAAAATATCCACTGACGAGTTGGCACAGAGCCATGTTTAAAGTAGCTATAAGCAACTTGAATAAGCGTAGTGGCCATTAATAAACCGGTAGCCCAATAAATATCGACTAGCTTAAAAACTGCAAAAAACAGTATGAGTGGGATGTATTCAATTAATGCGTGCATAGTCTACCTAAATTATACGAAAAAGAGTCAAAGGCTTTTTACCACATAAAGCTTAGCAACTACAAGGTTGACTTGTTGCCCTGTAACCCTTAGCCTGCGTGGCTTTATTGCCAATTTGGTTTGGTACTTTTTATATCATCATATTCCCACGCTTAACCAACACTGATTTGGCGTGTATTTAGGAGCCTAAAATGAATAAAGCAGAACTCGTTGCTGCCATCGCACACAAAAGTGAATTAACAAAAAAAGATTCTCAAGCGGCACTTTCAAGCTTGCAAAAAGTAATTACTAAGTCGCTTTCTGAGGGCGATCAAGTTCAAATTAATGGCTTTGGTACGTTTGCACTTAGTTATTACCCAGCGCGTACTGGGCGTAACCCACAAACAGGGGCTGCAATTGAAATAGAAGGCGCAAATAAAGCGGTTTTTAAACCTGCTAAGGCGTTAAAAGATCTGCTTTAAATAGCATTACTTAGCTTGGTCGTTGACTGAGCTTTGCGTGGAGTTATTAAACATAAAATTATGGGCTTTGCCCATCACGCCAACAAGTTGTGCGTCTACAAAATAAACATAATGCCGAGCGTTAGTTGTAGGCGTTGAGCTTGCTCACGCGAGAAGCGAAGCTTCTGTATTTAAATCACCAAGTAGCAAAGCTATGTCTGATCTATGTAGTTTTTTCATCCCTTCTAAATGATTTACATGGCATTATAAATCCTACTTAAATTAACTCCTTTATTTTCAATTGCTTGTTATCGGCACGCATCGTGCTTTTTTGATTGTGTATTTTAAATATACCTTTAAGAAAATAAGGAGATCTCAATGAGTACATTACAAACAAGCACACGTTTACAAGGCAAAAAAATCGCAATTTTAGCCACTGATGGATTTGAGCAAAGTGAGCTTTTATCTCCACGCAGCGCATTACTTGATGCTGGTGCAAACATCGAAATAGTATCAATTAAAGAAGGCCAAATTACTGGCTGGGATGAAGACAAGTGGGGCGATAAAGTAACAGTAGATAAACTAGTTACAAACGCGGATCCTGCTGATTACGACGCGCTTATGCTTCCTGGTGGTTTATTTAATCCAGACAGTTTACGCCAAGATAAAGATGCTAAAGCATTTATTGATGGATTTTTTGGTGCAGAAAAAAACAAACCCGTTGCTGCTATTTGCCACGCACCGTGGTTGTTAGCTGAAATTAATAAATTGCGCGACCGTACCATTACTTCTTTTCCTAGTATTAAAAGCGATTTAATTAATGCAGGTGCTAATTGGGTTGACCAAGAAGTATGTGTAGACCAAGGTTTGGTAACAAGCCGAAGCCCAGCTGATTTAGAAGCATTTAATGCTAAGTTTATTGAAGAGATTTTAGAGGGTAAACACCAAGCTCACTAATTTGCTTTTCAAAAACAAAAAAGGGCATTTAAATGCCCTTTTTTAATGCCTAAATTTACACTTTTTATAATGCGGTTGCCGCTTTCATTTCACTAACAAATGCTTTTAACTGCGTTGTCATTGCGTCTAAATCGTTAAGGTTAGCTTCAATAATTTTAACTACAGCAGAGCCTGAAATAGCACCTGCTGCGCCTGCATTAAGTGCCGCTTTTACATCATCTGGCGTTGAAATACCAAATCCTAAAAGAGCAGGAGCTGCATGGTATTCTTTTAATTTAGTAACAATATTACCCGCTGGCATTTGTGCTTTTGTATCGGTACCGGTAACACCTGCGCGCGATAGTAAATACGTATAACCACGACCGTAAGAGGCGCATTGGCGAAGTGTGTCGTCATCCGCATTAGGTGTTGCTATAAAAATTGGGTCTACACCGTTATCCATTGCCGATTTTCTAAATATTTTAGATTCATGCAGAGGCACGTCAGCCACTAAAATAGAGTCTACACCTACCGCTTTTGCATCTTTATAAAATGCTTCTATGCCGCGCTTAAAAACTAGGTTTGAGTAAAGCAATAATCCAATTGGAATATCGGCGTTATACTCGCGTATCTCTTTAATAACATCAAAGCAATCTTGCGTGTTAATGTGCACATCAAGTGCGCGAATATTAGCTTTTTGAATTACAGGACCATCCGCAATCGGATCAGAAAACGGAATACCAAGCTCAAGTGCATCAGCGCCGCCGTCAATTAGGCTTTTAATAATCGCAACACTTTGCTCTTTACCTGGGTCGCCAATTGTTACAAATGGTACAAACGCACCTTGTTTTTTCTCGTTAAGCGCTGCAAACATTTTGCCGTAACGATCCGTTTTTACTTGGCTCATAGCTGACCTCTTTCAGATAGTACATTGTGAACGTGTGCTAAATCTTTATCGCCACGACCACTTAAATTAATAACTAAAACGCTTTCCTCGGTTTGCTCTTCTGCATACTTAAGTGCATAAGCAAGCGCATGGCTTGATTCAAGCGCCGGAATGATCCCTTCGTTTTTAGCAAGTGATTGAAACGCATCAAGCGCTTCTGTATCTGTGATACCCACGTATTGCGCTCGACCGGTTTCGTGTAAAAATGCGTGCTGAGGACCAACCGCAGGGTAATCAAGACCCGCTGATACAGAGTAAGACTCTTCAATTTGGCCATCGTCGTTTTGCATAATGTACGTGTAAGTACCGTGTAATATACCTTTAGTGCCTTTACAAATTGTTGCACCGTGCTCATTTGTATCAAGCCCTTTCCCAGCAGGCTCAACACCAATTAATTTAACGCCTGGCTCGTCAATAAAGTCGGTGAACATACCAATTGCGTTTGAACCACCACCAACACAGGCAATTACAGCGTCAGGTAAACGACCTTCGGCTTTAAGTACTTGTTGTTTAGCTTCTTCACCAATAACTTTTTGATACTCACGTACAATTGTTGGGAATGGGTGAGGACCCGCAGCTGTGCCTAGTAGGTAGTGCGCGTCTTGATAATTAGCTGACCAGTCACGCAGGGCTTCATTTACTGCATCTTTTAATGTGCCAGAACCCGCTGTTACCGGAATAACCTCTGCGCCCATTAACTTCATTCTAAATACGTTTGGTTGCTGACGTTCAACGTCTTTTGCGCCCATATAAATTCGACATTTTAAACCCAGTAATGCACATGCAAGCGCGGTTGCAACGCCGTGTTGGCCTGCGCCTGTTTCAGCAATTACTTGTTTTTTACCCATGCGCTTAGTAAGTAACGCTTGGCCAAGTACTTGGTTGGTTTTATGTGCGCCGCCGTGTAATAAGTCTTCACGCTTTAGATACAGTTTTACTTTTGGGTTTTTAACTAAATTGCGCGTTAAAGTAAGTGGGGTAGGACGACCCGCATACTCGTTTAATAATTTACTTAGCTCAGCCTGAAACTCAGGATCTTTTTGTGCTTTGTTAAATTCGTTTTCTAACTGCTTAAGCGCAGGGACAAGTAACTCGGGTACAAACATACCGCCAAACTCGCCAAAATAAGCTGGATTTTGCATTTTAACCTCAATAATTTCTGATGCTTGTAAAAGCATTATGTAATTTGTTAGGGCACTTTTTACCCGCAGATTCTTCAACGCCTGAGTTTAAATCAAGGCCTAAGGCACCTTTAAAAAGCGCATCTTTAATATTGTCTGGATTTAAGCCTCCAGCGAGCATAAACGGTGTGGTTGCATCATGAAGCACCGACCAATCAAATGCTTTACCTGTACCGCCAGCTTGTGTGTCGCTGTGTGTATCGTAAAGGTGTCGGTCAACGCCATTTATAGGCGTTGGCAATGCATCTTTTATTGCCTGCGCTTTCCAAATCTCGCAGCCGGTAGGTAACTGTGTACGCAACTGAGCGATGTAATCGTCACTTTCTTGACCATGTAATTGAACTGCCGCCAATTTTAGCACACTTGCGTATTGAGCAACTTGATCAATTGGGGCATCTACAAACACACCCACAAAATTAAGCGGGGCACTTTGGCTAAGCTCTTTTGCGCAATCTAAATCAACATAGCGTGGCGATTTAGGATGAAAAATTAAACCACCGTAAATAGCACCGTTTTGATATGCCGCTTGTGCATCTTTGGTACGTGTTAAACCACATACTTTATTGTTACCTAAAATAACACGGCGACATGCTTGCTCTAAATCACGCTCGCCCATAAGTGAGCTGCCAATTAAAAAACCATCGCATAATGGAGCTAAACGTTTTACGTCTTGATGGGTGTAAATACCCGATTCCGAAATAACCACTTTATCAGCCGGAATAAGTTTGCGTAGCTTTTCGGTAGTGGCTAAATCGGTGCTTAAATCGCGTAAATCACGGTTATTAATACCAATAATTTGTGCATCAAGCGCAAGTGCACGGTGTACTTCTTCCTCATTACTTACTTCGGTGAGTACCGACATATTCAGAGAATCGGCAACTGCGTGCAGTGCTTTATAGCTTTCGTCATCGAGTACTGAAAGCATCAGTAATATAGCGTCACCGCCATAAATACGCGCCATATATACTTGGTACTCATCTATAAAAAAGTCTTTACAGATAAGCGGTTGTTCTACTTGGCTGCGCACAAATTCGAGGTAATCAAAACTGCCTTGAAAATATTTAGCATCAGTTAACACGCTCATGCAGGTAGCATATTTTTTATAAACCGATGTGATTTCGGTTAAATCAAATGGCTCTCTAATTAGCCCTTTTGAAGGCGATGCTTTTTTACATTCTAAAATAAACTGTGTGCCTGGGGCGGCTAATGCTTTATAAAAGCTACGGCTTGTAGGCACTGCAAGATGCTTAAAGCTTTCAAGCGGGCGTGCGGCTTTACGCTCAATTAGTTCTAATTTTTTATCAGCAACAATTTTGTCTAATACATTAGCCATTACTTACCTCAATAATTGCATTTAGTGTGTTCATGGCTTGCCCTGAACTTAATAATGTTTGTACTTGCTTTGCCCCTTCTTTTAACGTTTCTGCTTTACCTGTTAGGTATAAAAGGGCAGCTACGTTAACCACAATGGCAGCATTATGTGCATCTGTGCCTTTGCCTTGTAAGATGGCAAGGCTAGCATTTGCGTTGTATTGTGGGCCTTCACCAGCGAGTTGTTCAAGTGAATAGTTTGCAAGGTCAAAGTCGCTTGGGTTTAGTGTGTACTGTGTAAGCTCGCCATTATTCAGCTCAACTACCGTTGTTGGACCGTGTAGAGCTATTTCGTCAGTGCCCGAGCCGTGAACAATCATAGCGCGCTTTGTGCCAAGGGTTTTAAGTGTTTGTGCCATTGGCATACATAACGCTTCGTTGTACACACCTAACAATTGCACATCAGGTGCTGCTGGGTTAGCAAGCGGGCCTAAAATATTAAAAATAGTGCGTGTTTTAAGCGCTGTACGCACCCCCATCGCATGGCGAACGCCACTGTGATAGTGCGGTGCAAACAAAAAGGTAAAATTGGTTTGCTCAAGGCATTTTGCTGCCTGCTCTGGGCTCATATCTATATTAATGCCCAGTGCTTTTAGTAAGTCGGCAGAGCCTGAATTACTCGATACACTGCGATTACCATGTTTTACCATGTTAATGCCGGCAGCAG
>NZ_AUTI01000030.1:0-1229 GCF_000497995.1 Pseudoalteromonas sp. TB25 | reverse complement strand
TCGCGCTTACGCGAAGAATCTCGAAATGTATTTATTGGACAAACCAACTTACCTGCAATCACATGCATGAGTATTGGTGAAGCCATGGAATTTTTTGAAGGTTTAGAGTTAACCGGACAAAAAGGCCAAATAGCTGAAAAAATATTAAAAGAAATTCGCGACCGCTTATCGTTTTTAATTAACGTTGGCCTAAATTATTTATCACTTGAACGTAGCGCCGATACATTATCAGGTGGTGAGGCTCAACGTATCCGCTTAGCCAGTCAAATTGGTGCCGGTCTTGTAGGTGTAATGTACGTACTAGATGAGCCATCTATTGGATTACATCAACGCGATAACGACCGTTTATTACAAACATTGGTCCATTTGCGCGACTTAGGTAACACCGTTATTGTGGTAGAGCACGATGAAGATGCTATTCGTGCTGCAGATCATATTATTGATATTGGCCCAGGTGCGGGTGTTCATGGTGGGCATATTATTGCTCAAGGTACGCGCGACGATATTTTAGCAAGCAAAGAGTCTGTTACGGGCCAATTTTTATCAGGCGTACGTAAAATAGAAATACCAAAAGAGCGTCACCCAACGAACGACAAATGGCTAGAGCTATTTGGCGCAACGGGTAATAACCTTAAAAATGTGGATTTAAAAATCCCATTTGGTTTAATGACCTGTGTGACAGGTGTATCGGGCTCAGGTAAATCAACGCTAATAAACGATACTTTATTTAAACTTGCTCATACAGAGCTAAATGGCGCAACCACTGCCGAAGCGGCACCGTATAAATCAATTAGCGGTTTAGATCATTTTGATAAAGTGATCGATATTGATCAAAGCCCAATTGGTCGTACTCCTCGTTCAAATCCGGCAACCTACACAGGTATATTTACCGGTATTCGTGAGTTATTTGCAGGCACACAAGAAGCGCGCTCACGTGGCTACAAAGTAGGTCGCTTTAGCTTTAACGTTAAAGGTGGACGCTGTGAAGCGTGCCAAGGTGACGGCTTAATTAAAGTTGAAATGCACTTTTTACCTGATGTGTATGTACCGTGTGATGTATGTAAGAGCAAACGCTATAACCGCGAAACGCTCGAAGTCCAATACAAAGGTAAAAACATACACCAAGTACTTGAGATGACTGTTGAAGACGCGCATGAGTATTTTGACAAAATACCGGCTATTGCCCGCAAGCTTAAAACCTTAATGGACGTTGGTTTATCGTATGTCCG
>NZ_AUTI01000029.1:0-1057 GCF_000497995.1 Pseudoalteromonas sp. TB25 | reverse complement strand
CTGGCTGGCGTAAAAGAAAAAGCCGCATTATTTAATGAACTACTTAGCGCGGTTAACGAAAAATACAACGTATTTAGCGAAATCCGTGGCCAAGGTTTATTAATTGGTGCAGTAGTGAACGAGCAATACAAAGGTCGTGCAAAAGAGTTTTTAGTGGCAGGTACTGAGCAAGGCCTTATGTCACTAGTTGCCGGTGCAGACGTAGTACGTTTTACTCCATCTTTAGTAATTCCTGAAGCGGACATTCGCGAAGGTATGGCACGCTTTGAAAAAGCAGTAGCAAGCGTAGTAAACGCATAAGCGACTTAAGCCAACCAATTAAGGGCAAGCACCGCTTGCCCTGCAATTCCTATTTACCGTTATTTATAAGGGAGCAAGCGGACTCATGATGATCCTTCGCCCAATCCAGCAAAATGATTACTCAGCATTACTGAAAATTGCCCACGAATCTGGGCATGGTTTTACGTCTTTGCCATTAAACGAAGAACTATTGCAAAAGAAAATAGACCATTCTGTAAGTTCATTTGCTAAGCAAACGTCACAACCCGGTGACGAAGGCTACCTGTTTGTTCTTGAAGATAGCGAAACCGGTGATGTTGTAGGTACGTCTGCAATTGAAGCTGCGGTAGGGCTTGATGATGCATTTTATCATTATCACTTAAGTAAAGTGATTCACTCTTCGCGCACATTAAACGTATACAAAGCGGTTGATATTTTAACGCTATGTAACGACTACACAGGCGCTACAGAGCTTTGCACATTGTTTTTAAAAGATGGCTATCGTAAAAATTGTAATGGTAAGCTACTTTCCAAAGCGCGCTTTATGTTTATAAAGCAGCATCAAGAGCGTTTTGCACAAACAGTGATTGCAGAAATGCGCGGTGTGTCTGACGAAAACGGCAGTAGCCCTTTTTGGCAGTGGCTTGAAGAGCACTTTTTCTCAATGGATTTTCCAACAGCCGACTACCTAACAGGTATTGGCCAAAAGGTTTTCATTGCTGAACTAATGCCTAAATACCCAATTTATGTAAATTTGCTAAGTAAAGATGCGCAAGCC
>NZ_AUTI01000028.1:0-2007 GCF_000497995.1 Pseudoalteromonas sp. TB25 | reverse complement strand
GCTTGTTTGGCTTGCACAAATAAGCGGTTATTTGCCACCTCACCAAAGTCCCAACCTTCGCCATAAAAGTAGTTATCTTCATCAACAGCTTGCACTGCATCACGTGCTGCAAGAATTGACGATTTTGGCATATGCCCCATTACATCAAATCTAAAGCTGTCGTAACCAAATTCGCGTGCCAAAATAACTAATGAATCGCTAACAAACTTATCCATCATTACATGCTCTGTGGCTGTATTTTCACAACACGTTGAGCGCTCTATTTCACCACTTACTTCGTTATAACGGTGATAGTAACCCGGTACTAGTTTGTCAAATACCGACTTATCCCAAATACCCGACGATGTTGTATGGTTATAAACCACATCAAGCACTACGCGCAGACCAATAGATTGCAGTGATTGCACCATAGCGCGGGTTTCTTTAACGCGGGCAATGCCCTCTGGGCTTGAGGCGTACGAGCCTTCAGGCGCTATAAAGTAATGCGGATCGTAACCCCAGTTAAAGCTATCTAAGCTGCGCATAGCATTAGCAAGTGCTTGTGCGTCATCTGAGCCTGGTAAATAACCGCTCATTAAATCAATAATGGTGCTGCTTTTATCTTGGGTTTTACACGCATCGGCTTCATCATTAATTTGCTCACATAAATCTCCTAGCGTATCGCTAATATCTACACGCTTACTTACGTCTTCATCTATGGTGCCAATATCAGTAATAGGTAATAAATGAAAATGCGTTAAGCCATTTTGAGCCAAAGTTTGTAAGTGCTGCATAGGAGCACTATTTAGCTCAGTAAATGCAAGGTATTTACCGCGGTTAGCCTCTGTTACGCTGTTATCGCGCGCACTAAAGTCACGTACATGGCCCTCGTAAATAATCGCATCTTCTGGGTTTTCTACCGTAGGAATAAGGCGTGTATCCCACCCTTCGGGTTTAGTGTCTTCATCGGCTAAATTAATCAACTGGCTGTATAAACCATTGGTAGATACATTTAGTGAGTAAGGGTCTGTGCTCCAAAGCGACTCTATTTGCTGAGTCAGTGGGTGGTAAACATCAAAATTAAAGCGGTAGTAGTGGCGGTCGTATTGCATATCTAAACTTGCTTGCCAAATACCTGTCTGTGTATTTAATGTCATTGGCGTAGAGTGCACTTGTGTTTTTGCATCATCAAACACGTTTAGCATCATGTTATTAGCGGTGGGTGCCCACACTGTGACATCAATCGCGTTATTGCCATAATTTACACCCAGCACAGCTTCATTAGCATCGTCTTCGCCTTGCGTGTAAAGGGCATCGAGTGCTTTAGCGGTTTGCACATAGCTTGCTTCTAGAAGCTTACCTTCACTATCGTAACCGGCAATAACAAGCTGCGATTTAATAAGCGTTTTGGCAGTGCTTGTATCCCAACTTCCTTCGTATGCGTTCCAGGTGGTTAAATGCGGTACTTTTGACGCTTGCTCATCAGTTATATTGCTTGATTGCAGCGTAACAGTATCGCCGTTTAAACCAGTATCAATATCCACTTCAAGCTCAGCCGTAGCTGATGAATGTAACTTAATTAGGCTTGTAAACTCGTTACTTGGTTTATACAAAATAGTATTTAAATCAATCCAATGCGCTGAAGCACCTGTTATAGCAACTGCGCGTTCGCCTAAACTTAATATAGGGTATTCAAACACCGAAGGCTCGCCATGAATGGTAAAGTTCATACGCTGAAAGGTTTCATCGTCTTGCATCAGCGGCATGGTTAAATCCACATCACCAAACGCCTTACCTGACCCTTCTGTACCAATATGAATAATAAAATTGGCACATTCGTTATAACCCTCTTTAAGGTTAATTATCCAGTACGCACCGTAGTTTGGATCAATACCATCGTATTCATGGCCCTTAGCCCAATCACTGGTATCAAATGGTGGTGCATAAGCATCACACACATCGTTATTCCACGAATGTAATCGGTAGCCTTCGTAATTGTCATCGGCTAAGCGGTTATAAAATAAAACC
>NZ_AUTI01000027.1:0-6297 GCF_000497995.1 Pseudoalteromonas sp. TB25 | reverse complement strand
CAGTGGGGTCGCATTATAGGGAGATCCGAAAACAGATCAACCCTTTTTTGAAGAAAACTTGAAATAATGTGCTGTTCGCTGAGTATTTGAGCTAAACGCTCAAAAACACAACTAAACCACCTGTATTGAAAGGTTTATAGAGCTATTTAAAGTCAAAGTTATGGTAACTAGTGATCAGTAGAGACATATTTGGATCATCAATGCTGAAAAAGCCAACCAATAAGTTAAGAGTCGTTTTACTAAAATCATTTGAAATAGTCAAAAGCTGAGATTTAAATTCATTGGGCTATATTTTTATTTGAGAAGTGAGTTTACTAAGGCCCCAATGTTTAGCTTTACTATGAGGTTCTTAGTACCGGTATATAGATAAGAGAGCGACCCTTATATCTTCTGATCAGCTCTAATCAATAAAAACTTCGTTAGGGATTGCTTAATGGCAGTTAAATTCGAAGTGCTATTATTAAAAACTGTAAATCACTATATAAAGTAAAAATGCTCTTTAACTAAAATCGGATAGGCTATTTTGGATCGATGGTAAGTAAAGGGTAACTAAGCAGAGCTATTAAAATAACTGTAAAACAACCTATCGATTCAGAATCTATGAGTCGATGCACATAATAGAAGGTAATTACTGGTTCATATAGTTTGACAAATTTTAGGCAAGAAAAAGCCGAGCATAAGCTCGGCTTTTAGGTTTCTTTAAGACTTACTCTGCAGACTGTGCGTCTTCTTGAACTGCTTCGCTAGTCGCTGGGCGACCAACTAGTTCAATATAAGCCATTGGTGCATTATCACCAGTACGGAAGCCACACTTAAGAATACGAGTGTAACCACCTGGACGATCCGCGTTACGTGGACCGATTTCACTGAATAATTTACCAACAACTTCATTATCACGCGTGCGAGCAAACGCTAAACGGCGATTTGCTACACTGTCAGTCTTAGCCAGTGTGATTAAAGGTTCAATTACACGACGTAACTCTTTCGCTTTTGGCAAAGTAGTTTTGATGATTTCATGTTTCACCAAAGAACCTGCCATATTGCTAAACATCGCTTTACGATGGCTACTGTTACGGTTTAATTGACGACCACTCTTACGATGGCGCATGACCCTATCCTTCTAACTAAACTAATATAGTGATTTAGATTATTCAGCTAAGCTTGCAGGTGGCCAATTTTCTAGGCGCATGCCTAGAGAAAGTCCACGTGAAGCTAGCACGTCTTTAATTTCAGTTAGAGACTTCTTACCTAAATTAGGCGTTTTAAGAAGCTCAACTTCAGTGCGCTGAACTAAATCACCGATATATTGAATTTGCTCGGCTTTCAAACAATTTGCTGAGCGTACTGTTAACTCAAGATCATCAACTGGACGAAGTAGAATAGGATCGAATTCTGGCTTCTCTTCTTTCTCTTCTGGCTCAGTTACATCACGTAAATCTACGAATGCATCTAATTGCTCAGCTAAGATAGTAGACGCACGGCGGATCGCTTCTTCTGGATCTAAAGTGCCGTTTGTTTCCATATCAATGATTAACTTGTCTAAATCTGTACGTTGCTCAACTCGAGCTGATTCAACCGAGTACGCAATACGTTCAACTGGGCTAAATGATGCATCAAGCAACAATCTACCAATTGGACGCTCATCGTCATCAGAGGATAAACGACTAGATGCCGGCACATAACCACGACCACGTTCAACACGAATACGCATGCTGATCTCGCTGTTATTTGTAGTTAAATTACAAATAACGTGATCTGGATTAGCAATTGTTACATCGCCATCGTGCTGAATATCAGCCGCAGTAACAGGGCCTACACCAGATTTAGTCAGGGTCAGAAAAACTTCATCTTTGCCTTCTAACGTTACTGCTAAACCTTTAAGGTTTAATAGTATTTCAATGATGTCTTCTTGAACGCCTTCTTTCGCGCTGTACTCATGTAATACACCGTCGATTTCAACTTCAGTTACTGCACATCCAGGCATAGATGAAAGTAATATACGGCGTAAAGCATTACCCAGAGTATGGCCAAAGCCACGCTCTAATGGTTCTAAAACTATTTTAGAACGCGTTGGGTTGATAGCGTCGATGTCGACTAACCTTGGTTTTAGAAATTCTGTAACAGAACCCTGCATTTTATCCTCTCTTAACTCTTAACTTTACTTAGAGTAAAGTTCGACGATTAGTTGTTCATTAATGTCCGCAGACAGGTCTGAACGCTCAGGTAGACGCTTAAAGCTGCCTTCCAATTTCTTACCGTCAACTTCAACCCAAGTCGGCTTTTCACGTTGCTCAGCCAACTCTAGAGCAGCGATGATACGTGCTTGCGTCTTAGACTTCTCACGGATTACAACAGTATCTTCTGGAGTAATTACGTATGAAGGAATGTTCACAACACGACCATTAACTAAAATCGCTTTATGGCTTACTAACTGACGTGCTTCTGCACGTGTGCTAGCAAAACCCATGCGATATACAACATTGTCTAAACGTTGCTCTAAAAGCTGTAACAAGTTTTCACCTGTGTTGCCTTTAAGGCGAGCAGCTTCTTTGTAGTAGTTACGGAATTGCTTTTCTAATACACCGTAGATACGACGTACTTTTTGCTTTTCACGTAATTGTAAACCGTAATCAGATAAGCGACCTTTACGAGCGCCGTGCTGACCAGGTGCAGTCTCAAGTTTACACTTAGAGTCGATAGCTCTTACGCCGCTCTTAAGGAACAGGTCAGTACCTTCACGACGACTCAGCTTGAGCTTAGGGCCCAAATATCTTGCCATGTTATTTCTCCTAACCTATTGTTAAACGCGACGTTTCTTCGGTGGACGACAACCATTATGTGGTATTGGCGTCACGTCAGTAATGTTGGTAATACGGTAACCAGCAGCATTCAAAGCACGTACAGCAGATTCACGACCTGGACCTGGACCTTTAATGAAAACTTCTAGATTTTTTAAACCGTATTCTTGAGCAGCAGTACCTGCACGCTCTGCAGCAACCTGAGCAGCAAATGGTGTAGATTTACGTGAACCACGGAAACCTGAACCACCGGCAGTAGCCCATGATAGTGCATTACCTTGACGGTCGGTAATCGTTACAATAGTGTTGTTGAAAGACGCATGAACATGAGCCATACCATCAGCAACTTGTTTTTTAACCTTTTTACGACGAATTGGTGTCTTAGCCATAATACTATCCCCTTATCGCTTAATAGGCTTACGAGGACCCTTACGGGTGCGCGCGTTAGTCTTAGTTCTTTGACCACGTAGTGGTAAAGAGCGACGGTGACGTAGGCCACGATAACAACCAAGGTCCATTAGGCGCTTGATATTTAAAGTAACTTCACGACGAAGATCACCTTCAACAGTGTACTTGCCAACTGCATCACGCAGTACGTCAAGAATTTCGTCTGAAAGTTCACCGATTTTTGTGGTTTCGGCGATACCAGTCGCTTCTAAGATAGCCTTAGAGCGAGTCTTACCTATGCCATAAATAGCTGTTAAACCAATAACTGCATGTTTATGATCAGGGACGTTAATGCCAGCAATACGGGCCACTAACACATCTCCTATATTCGAATTTGGTAATCAAAAGTTTGAAAAGCCCGTAAGGATACTCAAACGAAGACCAAATCACTACTAAAAACACAGGCCGAGAAAACTCAGCCTGCACGACTGTTTACTTAGCCTTGCCTTTGCTTATGCTTAGGCTCACTGCAAATTACGCGTACTACACCAGCACGTTTAATAACTTTACAGTTACGGCATATTTTCTTAACGGAAGCACGTACTTTCATTGCTCAACTCCGTAAACTGACCTTATCGACCGTAGCCTTTAAGGTTCGCTTTTTTCAGCACAGAATCATACTGATGAGACATCAGGTGAGTCTGTACTTGTGCCATAAAGTCCATGATTACTACAACGATAATCAAAACTGATGTACCGCCGAAGTAGAATGGCGTTTGCCACGCCATCGTCATGAATTCAGGCACCAGACAGATAAAGGTTATATACAAAGCACCTGCCAATGTCAGGCGTGTCATCACTTTATCAATGTATTTAGATGTCTGCTCACCTGGACGAATACCTGGGATAAATGCGCCAGATTTCTTAAGGTTATCTGCTGTTTCACGTGGGTTAAAAACCAACGCTGTGTAGAAAAAGCAGAAGAAGATAATAGCCGCAGCTAAAACAAGCGAGTACAACGGTTGACCTGGAGTCAACGTAGTAGCAACAGCTTGTAATACATCAGCGACTGGACCTTCACCTTGGCCGAACCAGCTAGCAATTGTACCAGGGAACAGAATTATACTGCTAGCGAAGATTGGTGGAATAACACCCGCCATATTTACTTTTAGTGGTAAATGCGTGCTTTGGGCAGCAAATACTTGACGACCTTGTTGGCGTTTAGCGTAGTTAACAACAATACGACGTTGTCCACGTTCGAAAAACACTACAAGATAAGTAACAGCGAATACGATTACCGCAACCATCAACAGTACAAAAACATTCAAATCACCTTGGCGCGCCATTTCGACTGTCGAACCAATAGCAGACGGCAAGTTAGCTACAATACCAACAAATATTAGAACAGAGATACCGTTACCGATACCACGCTCTGTTATTTGTTCACCCAACCACATAAGGAACATAGTACCAGTAACTAAACTCACCACAGCGGTGAAATAGAAACCCATACCAGGGTTAACAACTAACCCCTCCATCATGCCCGGTAAGCTAGTAGCAATACCGATTGATTGAATAGTAGCTAGCACAAGCGTGCCATAGCGTGTGTACTGGCTAATTTTTTTACGCCCTTGCTCACCTTCTTTCTTAAGCTCTATAAACGGAGGATACATATGCGTTAATAGTTGCGTAATAATCGAAGCCGAGATATACGGCATAATACCCAGTGCTAACACTGAAGCTCGCTCAAGTGCACCACCACTGAACATGTTGAACATTTCAACAATGGTGCCCTTTTGTTGCTCGAAGAAATCGGCAAGTACAGCGGCGTCAATCCCAGGGATCGGCACAAATGAACCTAGACGGTAAATTATGATAGCACCCAATACGAAGAGTAATCGGCGCTTCAATTCCGAAAGTCCACCTTGTGCACTTTTTGTATCTTGACCTGGTTTAGCCATTAGTACTTCCTTAGTCTTCTACCTTGCCTCCGGCAGCTTCAATAGCTTCGCGAGCACCTTTAGAGGCTTTAAGGCCTTTAACGGTAACAGCGCGTGAAACTTCGCCAGATTTAACAACTTTAACGAAAAGAACGTTCTTTTTAACTAGACCAGCTGCTTGTAACGCGCTTAGGTCTACCACATCGCCTTCAACTTTAGCGATTTCAAAAAGGTTTATTTCTGCAGATACTAAAGATTTGCGAGAAGTAAAACCAAATTTAGGTAGACGACGTTGCATAGGCATTTGACCGCCTTCAAAACCAACGCGTACTTTGCCGCCAGAACGTGATTTTTGACCTTTGTGACCACGACCACCAGTCTTACCTAGACCAGAACCGATACCACGACCAACACGTTTTGGAGCAGTTTTTGAACCTGCAGCAGGTGAAAGTGTATTCAAATGCATCGAATTAACCCTCTACCTTAACCATGTAAGAAACCTTGTTTATCATACCACGTACACATGCTGTGTCTTCTAACTCAACAGTGTGGTTGATACGACGTAAACCAAGACCGCGTAATGTAGCTTTATGTTTCGGTAAACGACCGATAGAGCTTTTTACTTGTGTTACTTTTACAGTTTGATTTGCCATGGTTACCCCAGTATTTCGTCTACGCGAAGGCCACGTTTTGCAGCGATTGACTGTGGAGAATTCATATTCTCAAGAGCCGAAATCGTTGCACGTACTACGTTGATTGGGTTAGTAGAACCGTAACATTTAGAAAGTACGTTCTGAACACCAGTCACTTCTAGTACTGCACGCATAGCACCACCTGCGATGATACCAGTACCTTCAGAGGCTGGTTTCATGAACACTAGTGAGCCAGCATGACGTCCCTTAACAGGATGCTGTAATGTATTGCCATTTAGGTCTACATTGATCATGTTGCGACGTGCTTTTTCCATTGCTTTTTGAATAGCAGCTGGAACTTCACGTGCTTTACCATAACCAAAACCTACTTTACCTGCGCCGTCACCAACTACAGTTAGTGCAGTAAAGCTAAAGATACGACCACCTTTAACTACTTTAGACACACGGTTCACCGCGATTAGCTTTTCAGCTAGATCAGGCTGTTGTTGCTTTGCTTCTACGTTAGCCATAGTCTACTCC
>NZ_AUTI01000026.1:0-7480 GCF_000497995.1 Pseudoalteromonas sp. TB25 | reverse complement strand
CAGCCACTTTATCTAGTTGGTTTGGCGCACAAGCAGACTGGCGTGGCGCTAACTTTCCAGTAGTTTTAAATAAAGCACCAGAGCAGCACAGTGTGGTGTTTATTACTAATGACTCAAAACCTGATTTTTTAAAAGATTATCCAGATGTTGAAAAGCCAACCGTCGAGCTAATTTCAAGCCCTATTCACAGATACAATAAAATGCTGCTAATTTTGGGGCGTGACGAAAAAGACTTAAAAACAGCGGTTACTGGTCTTGTGTTTGGTCATAAGATTATGACTGGCCGAAGTGCAAGTATCGAAGCAATTAACAAACTCCCACTGCGTAAAGCTTATGATGCGCCAAGATGGCTTAGAAACGATCGTCCCGTGCACTTTGACGAGCTTATTGACTATCCAACTCAGTTACAGGCTGAGGGTCTTAACAATGGTCCTATAAAACTAAATGTTCGTTTTGCACCTGATTTATTTACTTGGCGTGAAAAAGGCATTCCTATTACTTTGCAATACCGTAATACGCCAGAGAGCGAAACCTTAAATTCACGTTTAAACATGTTAATAAACCAAGAGTTTATAAGTGGTTTTTTACTTGATAAAAAAGACACATCGTTAACTACCGCAAAAACCTTGCTGCCTTTAATCGCTAATACAGACACAACGCAAAGCGCTGAAGATTTTTCATTGGAAGGTATTAATCTTGCCAATCGCAATGAACTAAACTTTGATTTTAGGTTTGCAGTACTTAAGAAGGGCGAATGTGCCGTTGCTCCCCCTGGCGGCGAATACGGTGTAATTGATGGAAATTCTAATATTGATGTAAGTGGGTTTGACCATTACATAGCTCTGCCTGATTTAAATGTATTTGCAAACAGCGGATTCCCATTTACTAAATACGCAGACTTACAACAAACTTTAGTATTGATAGATGAAGTTCCATCACCTAAAGCGCTATCTGTATTGTTTAATTTAACAGGCCACTTTGGTGCTATCACAGGTTACCCCGCTCATAGAATAAGCGTTGCTCACTTAAATGAAGATGCCAACTTAGATGATAAAGACCTCTTAGTAATCGCAAAACCTAATAGCATTGCTAACAACTTAGATGAAGATGCGCAAACTAATATCTTGCTTGATAACAATCAGCGCGCTATTAAACAAGCTATATACAATGGTGCTTACGATGAGCAAACAACAGATAAAGTTCAAGTAAGTATAAAAAGTAGTGGTGATATGGCCGTTATTACAGGCTTTCAATCACCGTTTGATTCAGAGCGATCAATAGTATCGCTCAGTGCAACATCACAAAAAGCCTTTACTCTACTAGATGATGCGTTAATGAGTTCACAAGCGCTTGCGCAAATTAAAGGCAGTGCTGCGGTCATAAACTCTCAAGGCATTAAAACAATTAAAACTGATGAGCAATATTTTGTTGGTCACATTCCTGTGCATACCCTAATTTGGTTCCATTTATCGGATCACCCATTTGTACTGGCACTGTTGTCTATTTTAACACTACTGCTGATCTCATTTATTATATGGCGATTACTGCAAGCATTAACATACAAGCGCTTAGCTGAAGGAGATAAGTAATGAAGTCACTCATTAATGTATTTTTTACCGTGATTGCATTATTTACCTTTAATGCCAGTGCACAAATAGAGCAATGCCAACCATGGGATGCATGGCAAACGTTTAAAAGTAACTTTATAAGCCAAGATGGCCGCGTTATTGACTTGGGGAGTGAGAAAAAAGTCACAACCTCTGAAGGCCAATCTTATGCGTTGTTTTTTGCTGTTGTAGCAAATGACAAAGCAATGTTTGACTTAGTGCTTGATTGGACGCAAGAACATTTATCAGAAGGTGATTTAAGCACTCGTTTACCGGCATGGCAATGGGGTGTTAATAATCAAAATGTTGGCGGAATTTTAGATTCAAACCCTGCGTCTGATTCAGACTTATGGATAGCATACAGCTTATCGCAAGCTGCTGTTCTTTGGGATGAGCGCCGCTACAGCATATTAGCAGCTGTAATTGCACAGCGAATAATGCGTGAAGAAACCGCTTATATCTCGGGCCTAGGTTTATCATTACTACCCGCTCCTACAGGTTTTGAATTTGATAATGAACGTTTTAAGTTAAACCCGAGCTACTCACCATTATTTATTTACCAGCAGTTTAAAAAGCTCTACCCACACTCGCCTTGGCATCAATTACACGAAGGCTCAGCAAAGCTAATTTTAGATACAGCAAAGCAAGGTGTTAGCCCTGACTGGGTAATGTTTGATGCAAATAACGGCTTTTACTACGATAAAAAAACAACTGACTTGGGCAGTTACAACGCTATTAGAGTATATTTATGGGCAAGCATGATGGCAGACGACGCGCCTTATAAAAAAGAGCTATTAGCGCAATTCAACCCTTTTATTGAAACAATTAATAAACGTGGTTACGTGCCTTTAAATACCTTTGCTAAATCTGGAAAATCTGAAAAAAGAGGCCCTTTGGGCTTTAATTCAGCTTTATTACCTTTACTGGCGACTAATAACGATAATTCTACGGTAATGGCGATTCAGCAAAAACTAATGATTGATAAATCATTTACCCAGACTCGTTATTACGACAGCGTGCTTAACTTGTTTGGTACAAGTGCTTTAAATAAGCGTTTTTCAATTACAGCAGATGGGACGCTACAACCGGTATGGAGCACTGAATGCCGTTAAGGTTTGCCCTCGCTTGCACATTAGCACTTAGCTCTGGATTAAGCGCTAACACAGTCAACGATATTGATACGCAATCTGTTGATTGGTTACTAAGCCAAATAGGTATTGGTGAAGCACAGCAAAATAAAAAACTAGTTGAAGATAGCTTACGAAAGCTAGTCGCTATTGCCCCTGCCCGAATAGAAACGCAGTGCGCAGTAGCGCGTTATGATTTTGCCAATGGCGAATCAGTGAAAGCCAACCAGTTATTAAGCAAAATAGATAACGGGCTTACCAAACAGGCTCCGTGCGTTGAAAAGCTTAAAATACTCTCTCGTATTGAGGGTAAAGATAAGTCTTTAATTCATGAAGCTAGGCTACTTTCTCGAGCTGGACGTTATGAACAAGCCCGTGAAATATACAATAAAATATTTAAAAACACCTACCCTACACTTAATTACGAGCTTGAGCATTTAAGCTGGTACGGACAAGACAGCGACCAATGGGAAAGTGTTAAAAAAGGCTATGAAAAGTTATTAAAAAGCTATTCTAATATCGCTCAAGTAGAAATACCTTATGCTCGCCATTTACTGAGGAAAAACCCAGCAAATAATAAAGCTATAGATATTTTAAGTAATTACGGTACTAGCCCTTCTTTTATTAATGAAGTTGAGTTTATTTGGCTTGCAGCTCTTAAGAGTATGGATCTTACTCAAAATACAGTTGAGCAATACCAACGTTACTTCTCTGTGTACCCATTTAGTAGTAAAGGTAAGTTACAATACGAAGATTTCCAACGAGATTTTAAAGTAAGACAAGCATTACTTGCCGATCCCGCGTATCAGCTTTGGCTTAAAGGCGATCGTTTACTTAATAATAAAAAATTAAAAGAAGCTGAGCCCCTACTATTAAATGCTTTAAAAGGGCGGCCAACCGATAAAGAGATTATGCGCAGCTTAGGGTATTTGTATTTAGCGAAAAGCGACTACAAAAAATCATATTACTATTTTTTTACCGCGCAAAAATATACACCTAACTTTGATGAGCGTGAAAGACTTAAAGAACTCGCGACAGTTGCGAAGTTTTGGCTGTATATGTCTGAAATGGAAGATGCTATTGAGCAATCTGATTTTAAAACAGCACAACTAAAACTAAATCTAGCTGAGCAATTAAATCATGACCAAGAAGCTTTTCTTTATAACAAAGGCCTATTATTTGTAGCTCAAGGAAATTACACACAAGCAGCTACCGCCTATCAAGCAGCCCTAAAAACCAATCCTTTGTATGAAAATGCCTTACTTGGCTTATTAAATATCGCGCAACTAGATCAAAACCAAAAATCAATTCGCAACTTTTATAATTCATTAAACGCAAAGCAACGAGATTTAATCTACCCCTCATATGCACTAGCTACCAGTAATACTCTAAGGGATAAAGCAAGCCAGTATACTAATGGTGGAGAGCTAGAAAAAGCAGAAGAACTACTTAAGCAAGCTATTGAGCTTTCACCTGAACAACCTTGGTTATATTACGATTTAGCTTTTATATACCAACAAAAAGGCCTGACTCAACAAGCACGTGATTTATTTAATAATGTATTGTGGCAGTTCCCGCTAAACCCCCAAATTAGATATAGCCATGCTTTATTTTTGCGCTCTATAAATGATTATGAAGGTGCTTTAGATACACTTAAATATATTCCTTTTAAAAATCGAGATACCGACATTATTGCTTTAGAGCAACAATTGTTGCTTAACGAGTCTCTTACTCAAAGCCAGCAATATCTTGATTTAAAAAACAAATCTGTCGCTATCTACCATTTAAGTAACTTAGAAGCGAGAAAGCTAACACCTGAAATGCAAGCTGAGCTTTCTAATAGTTGGTACAAAATTGATGAAAAACGACATGCTCTTAAATTGCTTTCAAGTGCCCTTTCATCTGACTCATCTTTGTCGCCTTATTGGCACCTTTTACAAGGCCAGTGGATACTAGAGCAAGGTAACCAAGTTGAAATAGAACGCTGGTTTGAGGATTACGTGTTACCAGAGAGCGCTTCTGAAAACGAAACGGCTCAATATGTGCAGTTACAAAATAACTACCTCAACCAGTTTTATACAGGCAGTGACTTAATTGCTAAGCTCAATCAGCTTGATCAAAAATATAAAGATATTCCAGCAACAACAACTGCCCTTATTAATGCAAACTTAGCGCTAGAACAATATGAAGCAGCCGTTATCTTATATCAGCGAAAAGCACAAAGTAGTCAAACAATTGAGCCTCAAGCACTTCTCGCTATTGCTAATGCATACATAGAACTTGGAGACGACTTTCAAGCAAAAGAAGTTACGCAAAAAGCGATAGCGCAAACCACATCGCAAGAGGGTTATTTACAACGCCAAATCATGTCATCTCTTAATGAGTTTAATTACTCAGGGGATGCACTTTATTTAGCTAAGCAACTTATTGAAAAGTCACCAAACGATCAAGAGTTACGCTATTTAGGTGCTCAAGTAGCCAGTAAGTTTAATGAAACCGAACAAGCACAATCTTGGTACGCACAAACCCTGTCACCTAATCGTACTTTAAACGAAAAAGAGCTTTACGGAGCGCTTTTAAAAATAGATGAAAACGATCAATGGTATGTAAACGGTGCTAAACGTGAGCTAATAAACGAGCAAAACAAAAACCAAGCATACATTGCCATTGGTGTTAACTTTAGTGGACAAACAAGCACCGAAAGTGAAGCAACACTTGGTGCGGGCTTAGTACCAATTGAAGCTTACTTTCCACTTTGGCAAGGCCAAGGTTTTATTAAAGTAGACCCGACTACTATTAGCGCACAAACAACTCGCTTTGATGAGCAGTTCGCTGGTAGTCGCTACGGACAAGGTGCTTTATGTATTTTCACTTGTTCAGTCGATGAAGTGACACCAGAGGAAAGTGGTGTAGATATAGGTATTGGTTGGCAAAACGAAAACTGGCGTGTAGATGTAGGCACTACCCCACTTGGCTTTTTAATTGAAGACTTTGTGTGGGGTGTAAATTACGCAGACAGTTTTGGCGACTTTGGATACAGCCTAGAACTTGAAAAGCGCCCAGTTACAAATTCAGTGCTTTCTTATGCGGGCTTAAAAGATGTAAATACAGGTGAAGTTTGGGGGGGCGTACGCTCTACAGGCCTAACAGCTAATGTATCACACGACTTAGGCGGAAAATGGGGTTTTTGGTCAAGCGCCGACTTTACCCTCTATAAAGGCCAAAATGTAAAAGACAACCAACGCTATCGTATGATGGGCGGTACTTATTACCGTGTAATAAGCAATCAAAAGCGTGAATTTATCGTAGGCGCTAGCTTATTACATTGGGCATACAAGTATAATTTAAGTGAAGAAACATGGGGCCATGGTGGTTATTACAGTCCGCAAAACTATGTAGGTCTATCCGTGCCACTCACTTATGACGCGCGTTGGGGCGATGATTTTGTTTATCGATTAAAAACCGGTGTTTCGTACTCGCAAACAAAAACTCAATCTATTGATTTCTTCCCTAACGATAGCGATTTGCAAATAGCTGCGTATGATAGAGAATCAATAACAGGTGTTGACCCTGTATTTGAAGGTGAAACAAGTTCTGGTGTTTCATATAATCTTGAAGGTAGTTTTGAGTATAGAATAACGCCGAATTGGTTCTTTGGTGGCTACTTAGCCATCGATCGTTCTGACTTTTACGAACCAAACTTTGGTCAACTTTACATACGTTACTATTTTAACCCTGTTTATGGAACGCTTGAGTTCCCAGGTACCCCTATTGTTCCTTATGCTGAGTTCTAACTTGGCATAAGGTGATACACCGCGCAATACTTCCCCTAGCACTAAGGTATATGTATACTTGTGCTCAATTGTAACTAGGATAAGGGTGTGTCTCTTACCTTCTGGTGTTACTACCATATAGCAAATCATTATCTTAGCTACAAATAATAAACTGATGGTCGAGCATTTTAGTATGACTAAATATTAAGATAGCTAAAGCAAAAAATTATAAGGCCATTACAACAATTCTTAAAGTTAGGAAGTAAATATGAGTTCAGCTCCAGATAGTGGTTGGTTTGGCCACCCTAAAGGACTTTCGACATTGTTCTTCACTGAAATGTGGGAACGAATGAGTTATTACGGTATGCGAGCTATGCTCGTATTATTCATGACAGCAAGCTTACAAGAAGAAGGCCTTGCCTTTACTGTTGCATCAGCTGCTGCAATCTATGGTTTGTACACAGGCGCAGTATACTTTTTAGGCTTACCGGGTGGGTGGCTAGCTGATAGATTGTTTGGTGGTCAAAAAGCGGTTTGGTATGGCGGCATAATTATTATGATTGGCCATATTATTTTGGCTATTCCACATGATTATTCTTTCTTCGTTGGCTTAATATTTGTAGCAACAGGTACTGGTTTACTAAAACCAAATATCAGTGCAATGGTAGGCCAATTATATAGCGATGCTGATGAGCGTCGTGATGGCGGTTACGCTATTTATTACATGGGTATTAACATGGGTTCTTTAATAGGTTACTACGTATGTGGTTACTTTATGGAGAACGTAGGCTGGCACTGGGCATTTGGTGCGGCAGCTGTAGGTATGGCCATTGGTTTAGTGCAGTACAAACTCACACTTAATAACTTACCAAAGCACAGCGCTTTACCGGCTAATCCATTAGGCTCTAAAGGTACTTCACGTGCATGGGGCGGTATTGCTGCATTTGTAATTGCAGCTGCTGCAGTTACTACG
>NZ_AUTI01000025.1:0-5565 GCF_000497995.1 Pseudoalteromonas sp. TB25 | reverse complement strand
AAGCCATTGGCATTTGTCGGGCCCACTTGCAATGGTAATGATGGGGTTAATGGTGGGTAATCATGGTCGCAGTATGGCTATGAGCGACAAAACACGCCATTACGTTGATTTATTTTGGGAGCTGATTGACGAAATTTTAAATGCCATTTTATTTGTACTCATAGGGCTTGAAGTCGTCATGATTGCATTTTCGAGTAATTTGTTTATTGCTGGTGGCTTAACAATTTTAATAGCGTTAATGGCACGTTTAATTGTTGTGGGTATAACAACCACTACATTTAATAAGCAATTAGAGTTGCCATCTGGTGCGTGGAAAGTTTTAACCTGGGGTGGCTTGCGTGGTGGTATTTCGGTTGCACTGGTATTGCAATTACCTGATGGGAACGAGCGCGATATTTTGTTGGCTCTTACTTATGCGGTTGTGGTGTTTTCTATTTTAATTCAGGGTTTGAGTATTGGTAAAGTAGCCAAAACTATCCGTTAAATATAAATCGGATAGATCAAACCTGTTAAATATAATTCTTTAAAAAGCGTGTGAAATAGCTGTATTTCACACGCTTTTTATTTTTCTTATAAGAAAAGGGCAATTAAAACGTAAAACTGAGCTGCACACCGCTGTAAATATGTTCTTGTGCTTCCCAGTAGTCGCCATCTATTTGGCGTGCTCGGGTAAATACTTCTATTTTAAATGGCTTAAAGTGATAACCCGCACCTATACCTGCGTAGCCGTCTATGTCGTTGTTCGATTTTTCTATTTGGTAGGTGTTGTCGCCCCTATCGTTTTTAAAGGCAAGTTCGAACAGATCTAAGCCAAGCTCGGCGTATATAAAAAAGTCATTAAAATAACCAAGCTTCATGCCGTTGTCCCACGTTATAAATTCTTCTTGCTCGCCTTGTTTATTATCGATTACTGCCGCGCCAATTGCGCTTGTAAAAACAACACCAAAGTTACTGTAATTTTGCTTAACCATCATTTCTACACCCGCAGATGTAATGCTGCTATCGCCATTAAATTCTGATTTTATAAACATACCGGTGTTAGGCATGTCATTACCGAGCAAAAGCCTTGCGTTAACATTTTGGCTAAATGATAAAAGCGTGCTTAATAAAACAAAAAGAGAAAGTATGTGTTTCAAAAAAGTTAACCCATTAATGATGAAAAGTTACCAGAGCTGTAATTATAAATACATGACTTAGTATTGCATGTAATTAAATGTATAAATTTGTTTGATAGTTACTCAGCTATGCCAAAGTAAGGTGTTTAAAATAAAACCAACTAAAAAAAAGCATAAATAATTATATACATTTTAAAACGTAAAGTAGCGATTTTAGGTACGATTATTGGTGCGTAAGTTGTTTAAATATATAGAAAAAGTTTAAACGTATTAGACTAAGGTCTATAGGTTAATTTTCTTCACTTATTAGGTTTGTTTTAATCGTTTGTCGGGGTTGTGTTAATTCTCTAAAGTTCAGTTGTCGGCAACAAGTACGACTTAACTTACAGGAAATTAATCATGAAATTTACACTTATCAAAACTATCGCTCTTAGCTCACTATTAACATGTTCAGCTGCTGCAATGGCTGATCAAAGTGATTACAAATTAATGGTTATTGAAACTGCAACAGCGCCACAGCCACTTGAGCAATCATTTAATAGCTGCGCACTAAATGTTAAGTCAAAAAATTACGCTGAGGCGGAAGCAATTTGTACTAAAGCAATCGCACTTTTAAAAGACGCAGATGGCCCTAAATTTAAAGTACGCCAACTTACGTCATTTGCATTAAGCAACCGTGGTGTTGCACGTTTAAAAGCGCATAACGATACAGCTGCACTTGCTGATTTATACGAGGCATCAAAATTGTCTAACAGCTCAATGGTATCGCACAACTTAACTCGCGCTAAAGAAGAATTATCGTTATAAAAAACCTTTATAACGTGTTTTATAAAGCGCTTACTAAAGCATGATATAAAATAGCGAGAGTAAAAAAGCCGATGTTGGGTTAAACCTCAATATCGGCTTTTTCGTGCTTATTAACTTTCTATTGTGTTATACCAACCCGCAATAATACTTAATCATTTTGCGGGGCTAAACGTGTCGCTACCTGCGTTAAAAAATTCTCATTTAGAACAACCAAATAGCGAATTTTTTGCCTAGCTATCAACACGTTTTTTCATCCTCAAAATAGATCACTTAATTAAGCGAATTGGTATTATTAAAAAATAATAAAACTGTATTCTGTTATTTATTATTTATTATTTATTATTTAGTGATTTTTATGGTTTTTAACTTATTGTAATTTCTGGGTATTTTTGTTGGTGTTAGACTAAAGTCTATAGTTTAGATTTATTCACTTATTAGGTTTGTTTTTATCGTTTGTGGTAATTGAGCTAACACTCTAAAGTTAAGTTGTCGGCAACAAGTACGACTTAACTAATTAGGAATATAATCATGAAATTTACACTTTTAAAAACCATCGCTCTTGGCTCATTATTAACTTGCTCAGCTGCTGCAATGGCTAATCAAGGTGATTATAAATTAATGGTTATTGAAGACTCTGTAACTGCAGCACCTGCATTTGAAAAATCATTTAATAGCTGTGCTTTAAATGTTGAAGCAAGAAACTACGAAGAAGCAGAAGCTATTTGTACACAAGCAATTGCATTGCTTAAGCAAAGCCATGGTCCGCGTTTAAAAGTACGTGAACTTACATCGTTTGCATTAAGTAACCGTGGTGTAGCACGTATTAAGGCTCAAAAAGACACTGCTGGTATTTCTGATTTATATGAAGCGGTTCAAATTTCTAAAAACTCACTTGTAACACATAACTTAACTCGCGCTAAGAAAGAGTTATCTTTATAAGAATGCTTGTATAAAACGCTTATAATTTAGCGAGAGTATAAAAGCCCATATTAGGTAGCACCTAATATGGGCTTTTTTGTATGTTTGAATAACCGTAGTTACCTATAAACACACTTCTTTTAATAAAACAGTTTTACTGAATAATAGTGTTTTTAAAGGTGATTTTTAGAGCCTTACGTTACTAATTTATATTGGTAAGTACTTGTTACCTAAAACATAGATCTATAAATATAGAAACATAGGTAAAAATATAGTTTTTAGCATGATTTAACTGTGCAGTAAAACGGGATTGTTTTATTTAAACTGTTGTTTTTAAATGATAATAAAACCTAATGTCTTTGACTTTAGTCTGTTTTTATTTAAAAATCGAAGTAATATATATTTTATAGCATTGACGCCACGTGGATGCTAATCACTGTTTTGTGATGAATAGCTAGATATGACTTTTGTTTTATTTTTAGTCCCACCTCAATATTACTAAAAATTAAACAGGGAATAGAGTAGTTATTAACTTGCGCAATAAAAATAAAAAGCGCAAATAAAGGGATTTAAAAATGCAATTTAAACTAAAAAAAATAGCTGCCTTGTTATTCGGGGTAGGTATTAGCGTTTCTGTATTTGCCGAAGATATAGAGCTATACGTAAACCATAATGTTGAAACCGACGAAAACCCTCGTGTACTTATTATTTTTGATACTTCAGGAAGTATGAAGACTAAGTTGCCTAATGGTGGACCTAGAAAAATCGATGCTGGTATAAGCGCGATGACCCAATTAGTAAATGATAACAGCTCGATTGATTTTGGTTTGATGCGTTTTAATGGCAATGATGGTGGCTATGTTATGGCTGGCCTAGGCTCCTCACATGACAAAATATTGGGTCAAATAAAAAAGCTGCCTGCTAGCGGGAATACACCTATTACTGAGACCTTATGGGAAGCTTACCTATATATGACTGGGCAGACGGTTTGGTATGGGCAAAATACGGACAAACGAGATACTACGATTGAGAGAGATCAAAGTGGTACTGATATACCTCGTTATGTTTCTCCTTTTCAACAGGCTGTTGGTGCAGATGAGCGTTGTGATAACTCAATTAGCTTAATATTAATGACTGATGGTGATCCGACACAAGATATTACCCGAAATGATGATATCAAATCATTATACAAATCTACTTTTGGTTCATATCCTAGTACTACAAGTAATAGCTATTTAGCCGCTTTAGCTCAAATAATACACGGTACAAGAGATGTTGAAGTTGACTTGTACGACACCACGCCAGAGGTTGCCGATACGGGGCGAGTTTTTACTATCGGTTTTGGTAGTGGCATGAGCACAAATGGTAAAAAGTTATTAGAAAAAACCGCTTTATTGGGCGGCGGCGAGTACTTACATGCCGATACATCGACTGAACTTTCTGAAGCGCTTAATAATACAATATCGAAAATACGCGAAGTTAACGATAGTTTTTCATCTCCTACGGTAGCAAGTAATAATGTTGACCAAACACGTAGCCGAGAGTCAATTTACTTTGCGATGTTTTACCCAGAAACAGGCGCACGTTGGAGCGGGAATTTAAAAAAACTAAAAGTATCAGGTGCAAATATAGTCGATTCAACTGATAAAATAGCCCTTGATGAAAATGGGTTAATTGATGAGAAAGCGCGAACTTTTTGGCTGCCAACTAATAAGCCTGCAGATGGGAATTTAGTAGCCCAGGGTGGCGTAAATTTACTTTTATCAACTTTAGACCCTGACAGTCGTAAAATTTACATAGATAAAACGGGCAGTATTATTGATTTTACTTTTGATAAAGTACAAACCATTTTAAATTTAGCGACAGGTACAGTTACCGATCTTGCCCCTGATTTGATTCCTAATATCGGGCTAACTTTACAGGAGAGTGATATTAGCTGGGCACGAGGGGTTGATGTTGACAATGAAGATGGTGATAACTCATCAGTAGATCAGCGAATCAATATTTTTGGCGACCCTTTGCATTCAAAGCCGGTATCTATAGATTACGGCGATGGAAGTATTCACATACTTGTTGGTACTAATGCCGGCTTTTTACATATGTTTGAAGACAAAGGCGATACTGTTGAAGAAAAGTGGGCTTTTACACCTGCTGCCTTATTAAAAAACATTCCTGCTTTGCGTAGTAATCTTGCAAATACAAAAGTGTATGGCATGGATGGGCCTATAAGTGTGTTCTTTAATAATAAAGGCTCAAATAGCGAAGGGTTAAACGATGGTGTTATTAGAGCAAGTGATGGTGATGAAGTGTGGGCATTTGCAGGTATGCGCAGAGGCGGTAAAAATTACTACGCGCTTGATATAAGTGACCCTAACGAACCTAAAAAATTATGGAATAAGCCTATTGTTGGTGGCTCAGAAGAATTTAAATATTTAGCGCAAACATGGTCTAAGCCTCAAATTGCATACATTAAAGCCTTTGGTGAGGATCCATTGCTAATATTTGGCGCAGGCTACGATACAAACAAAGATAATGCGATTAGAACAACAGATGAAACCGGGCTAGGTATCTACATTGTTAATGCTAAAACTGGCGAAAAGGTATGGGCGCTGACTCCAGATGAGCATGGTTTTACCGGAGAGCACAGTATTGCAGCGGATGTAACTACGCTTGACTCAGATTACGACGGGTATATCGACCGAATTTATGCAACCGATACTGGCGG
>NZ_AUTI01000024.1:0-1288 GCF_000497995.1 Pseudoalteromonas sp. TB25 | reverse complement strand
CTGGTCATTAACGCTAAGCGCTATTGGCGAAGTTAGCCCACAACCACCACGTGCTAGTTTTGACGTTGAGACACAAGGCTTAACAGTTAACTTTATTGATTCAAGCACTGATTCAAATAACGATATTACACAGTGGAGCTGGAGCTTTGGCGATGGTGCAACATCATCTGATCAAAACCCTATGCATGTGTATGCAGCATCAGGTAATTACGATGTAGAACTAACGGTAACAGACAGTGAAGGCAATACAAGTACATCAACTCAAACGGTTGTTGTAAGTGATGTAGAGCTAGAAATCACCTTAAAACGTGCTAATAAGTCTCGCCTTGATACTATGCGTGTAGAGCTTAGTTGGGAAAGTGTTGGCGCTGAATCACTAAGTGTTTACCGTAATGGTGAGCTTGTAGATACTACTGCTGACCGAGGTCGTTACCGCGACTACGTACGTGGTGCTACATTACCATCGTACGATTACCAATTATGTGTAACTGAAAATGTATGTTCTAACATCATTACGGTTTCATTTAACTAACTACTCCTAAAGTGACTTTAAGCCCAGCATTGCTGGGCTTTTTTTATGTTTTAAAAAAATATAAACTATGCTTTTTTATACGGATGGGTTTTAAGCCAGTGCTCGGCTATTTGCTCACGTGTGGCAAACCAAACCTGATCATGCGAGCGAGCATATTCTAAAAACCGTGCTAATGCTTTTATTCTTCCTGGTCTGCCAATTAGGCGGCAATGCAAACCTATCGACATCATCTTTGGGGCGTTTTCACCTTGTGGGTCGCCTTCCTCGTATAGTGTATCGAATGCATCTTTTAAGTAATTATAAAACTGATCCCCGGCATTAAAACCCTGCACGGCAGCAAAGCGCATGTCGTTTACATCAAGCGTGTAGGGCACTATTAACTGTGGCTTACCTTCTTTAATACTATAAAAAGGTAAATCGTCACTGTAATCGTCGGCGTCATATAAAAATGTGCCATTCTCAACAACAAGGCCTGCGGTATTTGGGCTAGTTCGGCCGGTATACCAGCCTTTGGGCTTTTTACCTGTAAGCGTTTTAATGACATCAATGGCTTGTTGCATATGCTCGCGCTCAGTTTGTTTATCAATGTTTTGATAATTAATCCAGCGCAGGCCATGGCTTGCAATTTCGTGGCCCGCTTTAACAAAGGCTTTAGCTACATCGGGGTGGCGCTCAAGGGCCATCGCCACTGCAAAAATGGTGACCGGTATATCGTATTTTTTAAAGAGTTTAAGTAAACGCCATACACCTGCTCGC
>NZ_AUTI01000023.1:0-13670 GCF_000497995.1 Pseudoalteromonas sp. TB25 | reverse complement strand
AAGCCGATTTAGCTATTGTTGTAGGCGGTGACGGTAACATGCTTGGTGCTGCACGCGTGCTTGCGCGCTTTAACATTGCTGTAATTGGAGTAAATAGAGGTAACCTTGGCTTTTTAACTGATTTAAACCCTGAAGGGTTTGAAGCGAGCTTAGAGCAAGTCCTCAGTGGTGAGTACCTTGAAGAAAAACGCTTTTTATTAGAAGTAGAAGTATATCGCCACAACGAATTAAAGAGTGCAAATTCTGCCGTTAACGAAGCGGTACTTCATGCCGATAAAGTAGCGCATATGATTGAATTTGAAGCTTTTATAAATAATGACTTTGTGTTTTCTCAGCGCTCTGACGGTTTAATAGTATCAACCCCTACTGGCTCTACGGCATATTCACTTTCAGGTGGCGGGCCAATTTTAACGCCAGAGCTAAATGCAATATCGTTAGTGCCTATGTTTCCTCATACCTTATCTAGCAGACCTTTAGTGGTCGATGCCGATAACGAAGTACGCTTAAAGCTAAGCCTAGAAAATACAGATAGCCTACAGGTAAGTTGCGACAGCCATGTTGTGCTTGCCGTATTACCCGGCGATGAGGTAGTAATTAAAAAAGCGGATAAACAACTGCGCTTAATTCATCCAAAAAATTACTCGTACTACAACGTTTTACGTACAAAACTAAATTGGGGTAGTCGTTTGTACTAATTTTATTGCCAAATTTAGTACTATAAAGCAAAATGGCGGCTTAAAATAATAATCAAATAATTTAGGAACGAGTAGCAATGACTTATGTAGTATTCTTTGCTTTACTGCTATTAATTACACTTTTATACAGTTACCTCAAAATTGAGAGTAATCGCAAAAAAGCAATCGAAGCTAGAAAAAAGCTATTTAATGAACGTGTTTCGCATGTAAATTCACGCCTTAAAGCAAAGCTTAATGATCTTCTTGATGCTAAAATAATTCGCCCAAAATACGTTCCTCGTATTCAAGCTATTGTAAATAATTTTTTTGTTGTGCAATCGCATACAGACGAGAATTTGCAACAACTTGAAGATACCGCTGACCTACTAATTAATACGTTGTCCAACGAGTTAATTAAAACTAATCAAACGAATATAATCCAGCCATTGATTGATAATATACAGTACTTTGTATCTGAGTTACCTCAGCAAGGAATTTTATACAATAAGAGTTTTTACCTAAATACTTTACCTCCACTTATCGGGCTACTTAAAACCGAAGACATTATACAAGCTACTGATATTGTTGATGATCAAATTGATACCTCCCCAAAAACTTCTGATACACAATTTACTCAAGATGTAAGCGTTGCATAAATAATAAAAAATTAATTTGCAAAAAACCAAAACACTGTATAAATTAACAGTTAATTGACTGGATGGATAAACAGTATGTTAATTGGTTTAGAAGTTAAAAATTTTGCAATTGTTAGTAATTTAAGCACAGAATGGCGCAGCGGTATGACCGCGATCACTGGCGAGACAGGTGCTGGTAAATCTATTGCTATTGATGCGCTATCATTATGTTTAGGTGAACGAGCTGAAGCATCAGCAGTGCGCCCAAGCTCTGATAAAGCAGAAGTGTGCGCTCAATTTGACCTAACAGATTTACCGCTAGCTCAATCGTTTTTAGAGCAACATATGCTAAACAATGACGATAATGAATGTTTATTACGTCGTGTTGTTTGCAAAAATGGACGCAGTAAAAGCTATATTAATGGCAGTGCCGTTACCGCATCACAATTAAAAGAACTTGGTCAATATTTAATATCTATTCATGGACAACATGCCCACCAACACTTATTAAAAGCTGAGCATCAGTTACAGCTTTTAGATGCCTACGCAGGGCATCACCACTTAGTAAATGATGTAAATAACAACTATAAACAGTTTGCTAACCTACAAAAAGAATTTAAACATTTAGAGCAACAACAGCAGCAACAAGCAGCGCAAAAACAATTGTTAGAATACCAAGTTGCAGAGCTCGATGAGTTTGCCTTACAAGAAGGTGAGTTTGATTTAATTGAGGCCGAGCATTACAAACTTAGTAACAGCCAAACAATATTAGAATCGTGCCAACGTGAATTACAATACTTATATGAAAGTGATGAACAAAATGCTTGTTCAATGCTGCAGCACAGTGCCCAACAATTCACTGAGCTGGCTCAATACGACGAAAGCTTAGCAGGCGTAGCAGCCCTCCTTAGTGAAGCCGCAGTACAAGTTGAAGAAGCAAGCCGTGAAGTTCGAAATTATACTGAGCAAGCAGATTTAGATCCTGCTCGTTTAGGTGAAGTAGAAAATAGACTAAGCGGTGCGATGGATTTAGCGCGTAAGCATCACATAAAACCACAGCAGCTAGTTGAGTTTCATCAATCGATTGCTCAGGAGCTTGAGTCAATAAGTAATAATAGTAATCGTCTGGAGCAACTAGAGTCAGAAATAGAAAGCGCGTTAATTAGTTATAAGCAAGCTGCCGATGAACTAAGTAAAAGTCGCTATGAGTATGCTAATACACTTAACACACTAATAAGTGAAAGCATGGCTAATTTATCGATGGAAAACGGTGTATTTGAAATAGCTTTAACTCAAGAGAGTAGCCGCGCACCTAATAGCTTAGGGTACGATAATGTGTCGTTTTTAGTATCAACTAATCCGGGGCAGCCACTTCAGCCTTTAGCTAAAGTAGCCTCAGGTGGTGAGCTTTCTCGAATTAGCCTTGCTATACAGGTAATTATTGCCCAAAAAGTAACAACCCCAACGCTTATTTTTGATGAAGTTGATGTAGGTATTTCTGGCCCTACAGCATCAGCCGTAGGCAAACTATTGCGCCAGTTAGGTAAGTCTACTCAAGTGATTTGTGTTACCCATTTACCGCAAGTTGCTAGTAGCGCACACCAACAATTTTTTGTAGCTAAAGAAATAGCACAAGGCGAAACGTTCACTCATATGCTGCCTTTGAATAAAGATGGTCGTATTAATGAAATAGCTCGCTTACTTGGTGGTGATAATATCAGTAAAACAGCTAAAGCGAATGCTAAAGAACTAATAATGGCCCATGCCTAACATTGGTGAATAGAGCTTTGAAGGATTAAATAATGCACAGTACTTTAGTTAATTTTTGTATCATTTTAAGTTGGTTTTTATTAGCGCTAAGCAGCTGTTTAATTATTTTTAGTAAATATAAGCATACTTACTTTAAACAGCGTTTACTGGGGTTTTTAAATAGCTTTTTAGTTCTTCAGATAATCGCCGTAGCCTATTACTTTACTAGCGAAAAAATAAATAACCTAAGTGACTTAGGCATCAGTTATTGGCTATTAATTACAATGCAGATTGCCTGTAATGCAATGTGTTACATGAGCGTAAAGCGCAGAAAGGCTAAAATAAAGCCATCACTTGATTCGTTTTCAATGGATTAAAGTAGATAAACTTTTAAGAAGAACACGTTCTGTTTTTACCTTGCGCTTTTGCTTTATAAAGTAGTTCATCAGCACGCTTGATATCAAGATCAATTGAGCGTTCAGCACTTGCAGAGATAACACCAATACTTAGCGTAATATTGGTACTATCTGAAAATAAGCTCACAACTGAAGCTTTAAGGGCGTTGTGGATTTTTTCTGCAACTTGCTCCCCCTGCTCAACTGTTGCATCTGGAATAACAATTAAAAACTCCTCTCCGCCCCAACGTGATGCAATCGCATTTTTTGGAATACTTTTATCAAAGGTTTTAGCTAACTGAATAAGTGCTTCATCGCCAAAATCATGGCCGAATTGATCATTAATTTTTTTAAAATTATCTACATCAGCTAATAAAATTACAAAGGGAGTATTATTATCTTTCAGCTCACTTTTAAAAGCCACAAGCTTATTCATGGTATAGCGACGGTTTGGCAGGTTAGTGAGTGGATCTATAGTTGCTAAAAATTCATTTTTTTGACTCAAAGCAATTATTTTACTGCTGTATTTTTCTCTTGAAAACTCGTAGTAGCCACTCAGCGACGCGACAATTATAAAAGCGAGTATGATTCTGATAGGAAACTGTTCTGGACTATAGTCATATATATTGAATGTATCAGCGCAGTAAAAGCCTAAAACAATCGCTAATAAAAACAAAATTATATCAAATGTACCTCGCTTAAGTCCGCGTATTGAATAAGTAACTGGAGACACTATGAATATCCATATAGGCCCTGTTCCTTGTGCTCCACCAGTGAGGACTAGGTAAAACATTAGTGCATAAAGGTTGTATAAAATTATAGTGCCTGACTTCTCTACTCCCCTACTTATGCTAAATGCCAATAAATAAACAAACGAAGAAACAACCAAGGTACACGCTAATAAATAACTGCTATTAATAAATGCTAAGCTAGCCATAGAAAACGTTGCTATAAACCCTATTGAAGAGAAGAATCGAACAATGAGTTTCCTTTCCGACTTGTTTGAATATTCGTACATAATTTCTATTTATTTTATTAATATATAAAAGCTTACTTGTAGACAAAAAGTAAGCAAACCGTAAACAGCGTGCGATAATGGACCAACTTTATATTTAAATCAACTCTTAAGATTAGTTATTTCGGGTTGATAAAAGCGAATACTTTAACCATTACTTACCTTTGTTAGGGATAATGCATAACATTAAGAGTTAAAAAATAAATAAGTTTACTTTTTTATTTCCACACTACCCGCACTAATAGTACTGAGTAATAGTAAAAGTAGTGATATAACACACGCAGTTAAAGATGGTATTGACGATGCTGTAAATATGTATTTAGAAAAGCGACCAATCAATTAACTCTTCACATCAAAGTGTTTATACAACGACGAAAACAAAAGTTATAGCATATTAAGCAGCAAAAAAAGCTACAGATTATGACCAAATAACGTTAGCTAGTACTACTGAAGATCCAAAAACTCGAGTTGCTACAAGTATATGCCTGTACCCTTGTGTTGGTTAAGTAAAGCGTAAAGTTTGATGTATGAATTAACCCTCAAGGCTGCTTAATAGATGCCCAAAGCATCCGTATTTAGCTCGAAACAAGCACACCCTCACTAAAGCAAAATAATCCCTCTTGGTAGTTACACTAAAGGTAAAAGCTCAAGGTGTCGCTAAAGAAAGCTATGCTACAGGTGATATTAATATAATACCGTTTGTGGCTAACTACGTTGACATTACATTCGAATCAAACAATAAAAAAGCAAGCCAGTTGGCTTGCTTCTTATTCATTTTATTAATACGAACAATTAAACTTTTAAGTAATCCATAATACCTTCTGCAGCATTACGTCCTTCAAAAATAGCGGTTACCACTAAATCTGAACCACGCACAATATCGCCACCAGCAAATATTTTAGGGTTCGTTGTTTGATGTGTAAATTCACCCTGTTCTGGTGCATTAATGCCGCCCCAGTGGTTTATTTCTACATCGTATTTTTCTAACCAATCCATTTTGTGAGGCTGGAAACCAAATGCCATAATAACTTGGTCAGCTTCAATCACATGCTCTGAACCAGGTACTTCTTCAGCACGACTTCTGCCATTTGCGTCAGGTTCGCCTAATTTAGTTTTAACCATTCTAACGCCAGTTACTTTACCTTTATCGTTCAATACAATGCCTTTAGGCTGAACGTTATAGGTAAATATAACGCCTTCTTCTTTGGCGTTTTTAACTTCACGTTTAGAACCAGGCATATTTTCTTTATCACGACGATAAGCACACGTTACTTTTGCAGCATTTTGACGAATAGACGTACGCACACAGTCCATCGCTGTATCACCACCACCAAGTACAACTACTTTTTGGTTAGCCATATCAATACACGGCTGCTTAGTCTCGTCATAGCCCATTACACGGTTAGTGTTACCAATCAAGAACGGGAGTGCATCGTGAACACCTGGTGCATCTTCATTTTCAAGACCTGCATGCATACTTTGATACGTACCAACTCCTAAAAATACGGCGTCGTAATCAGCTAAAATTTGATCAAGCGTAATATCAACACCTACTTCAACATTTAACTTAAACTCCACGCCCATTTCAGTGAAAATTTCACGGCGCTTTTGCATCACTTCTTTTTCAAGTTTAAAAGAAGGAATACCAAACGTGAGTAGTCCGCCAATTTCTGGGTGACGATCAAACACTACTGGTTTTACGCCGTTACGAACTAAAATATCAGCACACCCTAAACCAGCTGGGCCTGCACCAATAATAGCTACTTTTTTGTCGGTCCAAGTTACATAAGACATATCAGGCTTCCAGCCCATTTTAAATGCCTCATCGGTAATGTATTTTTCAATATTACCAATTGTAACCGCACCAAACTCTTCATCTAATGTACACGAGCCTTCACACAAGCGGTCTTGTGGGCAAACACGCCCACAAACCTCTGGTAAGCTATTTGTACGATGAGAAAGCTCTGCAGCCTCTATAATACGACCTGTGCGTATTAACTTTAACCATTGTGGAATGTAGTTATGTACTGGGCACTTCCACTCACAATACGGGTTACCACAATCTAAACAACGATCAGCTTGTGAGTTAACCTGATTCTCTGAAAAGGGTTCGTAAATTTCTACGAAAGATTTTTTACGTGACGAGATTGGTTTTTTGCGTGGGTCTACACGCTGCACGTCTATAAATTGATATACATTTTCGCTCATACTGCCCCCTTATTGCGCCTGAACACGTAGTTCGGCACTACTGCGAGCGCGATGCCCGAGTAAACTTTTTACGTCGCTTGATTTTGGTTTTACTAATTTGAACATCGGTAAGTACAGTTCAAAGTTAGCTAAAATGCTTTCTGCTCTGCACGAACCCGTAAGCTCTAAATGCTCAGCAATTAAGCCGCGTAAATGCTCTTGATGCGACGTTAATTCGTCTAGTGTTACTATTTCTACAAGCTCTGGATTAATGCGTTTTTCAAAATCATTTCGCTCATCTAAAATATAAGCAAAACCACCAGTCATACCCGCGCCAAAGTTAACACCTACATTACCAAGTACACACACAACGCCACCGGTCATGTATTCACAACCGTTGTCACCTACACCTTCAACAACCGCTTGCACACCTGAGTTACGAACTGCAAAGCGCTCACCGGCACAACCCGCTGCAAACAGTTTTCCGCCTGTAGCGCCGTACAAACATGTGTTTCCGGCAATGGTTGCTTTATGGCTTTCAAAAGATGAGCCAAGTGGTGGACGAATAACTAACTTACCGCCTGCCATTCCTTTACCTACGTAATCGTTAGCATCGCCAACCAATGTCATTTCAAGACCACCGGCATTCCATACACCAAACGATTGACCCGCAGTACCGTGTAATTCAATTGCTACTGGGTCTGCCGCCATACCTTGATTACCGTGTTTATCAGCAATATAACCCGAAAGCATTGCACCTACAGAGCGGTCAGTATTACAAATACGACTCACAAGCGAGATACCGCTTGACGTATCAATTGCCTCTTGCGCTTTAGCTAATAAACTTTCGTTTAACTTACCTAGGTAATGTGAACTGTTAGGCGCACTACAATAAAGCGTTTCGCCAGTTGGGTTGTTCGGCTGAGCAATAACGGACGATAAATCAATTTTCTTCTGCTTTGCAGTTTTGCCTTCAATTTCTTCTAATAAATCTAAACGGCCAATTAAATCAGTTAAATTTGCAACGCCTAGGCTAGCCATAATTTCACGAGCTTCTTGCGCTATAAACTTAAAGTAGTTCATCGCCATTTCTGGTAAGCCGTGATAATGCTTTTGACGAAGTGTTTCGTCTTGTGTTGCAACACCGGTCGCACAGTTATTTAAGTGACAAATACGTAAGTATTTACACCCAAGGGCAACCATTGGACCAGTACCAAAGCCAAAGCTTTCAGCACCTAAAATTGCCGCTTTAATAATATCTAAACCTGTTTTTAAGCCACCATCTGTTTGCAGGCGAATGCGATGACGAAGGCCATTTTCAACTAGTGCTTGCTGTGTTTCAGCAAGTCCAAGCTCCCATGGGCTACCCGCATATTTAACAGAAGTAAGTGGGCTTGCGCCTGTACCGCCGTCGTAGCCAGAAATAGTAATTAAATCGGCATATGCTTTAGCAACACCTGTTGCAATGGTTCCCACACCTGGCTCTGAAACAAGTTTTACAGAAATAAGTGCTTTAGGGTTTACTTGTTTTAAATCGAAAATTAGCTGTGCTAAATCTTCAATTGAGTAAATATCGTGATGCGGTGGTGGCGAAATTAACGTAACACCTGGTACCGAATAACGAAGTTTAGCAATATACGGCGTTACTTTTTCACCTGGTAATTGTCCACCTTCGCCTGGCTTTGCACCTTGCGCTACTTTAATTTGAATAACGTCAGCACTGCGTAAGTAATGAGGCGTTACACCAAATCGACCTGAAGCGACTTGTTTAATACGCGAGTTTTTCTCTGTACCATAACGCAGTTTATCTTCACCGCCTTCACCCGAGTTTGAACAACCACCTAAGCGGTTCATTGCAATTGCTAGCGCTTCATGCGCTTCTGGTGATAACGCACCAATACTCATTGCTGCTGAGTCAAAACGCTTGTATAGGTTTTCTGCAGACTCAACTTCATCAATGCTTATACCTTGCTCAGGTAGTTTAAGCGCTAACATATCGCGCAAAGTCGCAATTGGACGATTATTAACTAAATCAGCGTACGCACTGTAGTCTTTATAATCACCTGAGCGAACCGCTTTTTGCAGTGTTTGAATAACATCTGGATTATAAGCATGATACTCACCACCGTGAACGTACTTAAATAAACCACCGTGGCTTAATAATTTACGCTTACTTAAAGCAAGTTTGTGCAAACTTTGCTGATCGTCATCAAAGTCGGTAAAACATGCACCTTGTATGCGACTTGCAACGCCTTTAAAGCACATTTCAATAATCGCATCAGATAATCCCACCGCTTCAAACAACATTGAACAACGATAAGACGCAACCGTACTTATGCCCATTTTAGACATAATTTTGTATAAGCCTTTATTAATGGCTTTACGATAAGCAAGGGTCACTTCGCAATACGACTTATCAATAATTTTGCTGTCGCTCATCGCAACTAGCGATTCATACGCAAGGTATGGATAAATTGCCGTAGCACCAAAACCTAATAGCACAGCAAATTGGTGCGCATCTCTCACGCTGCCAGTTTCAATGATAATATTTGATTCACAGCGCAAGTTGTTATCAACTAAGCGTTTTTGTACCGCACCTACAGCCATAGCTGCTGGAATTGGTAAATTTATTTCATCAAAGTTACGGTCAGTTAAAATAAGCATGATACAGCCCGCAGCTGCTTTTTCTTGTGCTTGGTCACAAATACGCGTAACCGCGTTTTCTAAACCCTCTTCAACTGTGTAGGTAATATCAATTTTACAGTAGCTGTAGTGCGCTTCATCAGCATTTAATAGCTGCTGCATATCTGCGTACATTAAAATTGGTGTATCAAACTGTAGGCGCTTAGCGTGGCCTGTTGTTTCGTTAAATACGTTTTGCTCACTACCAATACAGGTTGCAAGCGACATTACATGGTTTTCACGTAGTGGATCGATAGGTGGATTTGTTACTTGCGCAAATTTTTGGCGGAAGTAATCATAAAGTGAACGATGCCCTTCACTAAGCACAGCAAATGGCGTGTCATCACCCATTGAGCCTGTCGCTTCTTGGCCGTTTTCACCCATTACACGAATAACGCTATCAAGCTCTTCGTTGGTATAACCAAACATTTTTTGATATTTAGCTAGCGTTTCGTCATCAAATGAGCGATTACCAGCGTCTTGCTCAGTAAGTTCTTCAAATGGAACTAAACGTTTAACGTTTTCTTCAAGCCATGACTTGTAAGGATGGCGAGATTTTAAATCTTGATCGATTTCATCCGAGTGCCAGATTTTGCCAAGTTTAGTATCAATAACTAATAATTCACCTGGACCAACACGGCCTTTTTCAACCACTTCATCGGCAGTGTAATCCCAAATACCCACTTCTGATGCAAGCGTAATAAAACCATCTTGTGTAATTACATAACGTGCTGGGCGAAGTCCGTTACGGTCAAGATTACACGCCGCAAAACGACCATCCGACATAACAATACCTGCCGGGCCATCCCATGGTTCCATATGCATAGAGTTAAAGTCGTAAAATGCACGTAAATCGTCGTCCATTGCACGGTTTTTCTGCCATGCAGGCGGCACGAGCATACGCATAGCGCGGAATAAATCCATGCCGCCAGCTAAAAATAGCTCAAGCATATTATCTAGGCTTGATGAATCAGAACCGGTTTCGTTTACAAACGGCGCTGCGCTTTGTAAATCAGGAATAAGCGGTGACGCAAATTTATAAGAACGTGCGCGTGCCCACTGGCGGTTACCTTCAATAGTATTAATTTCACCATTGTGTGCTAAATAGCGGAAAGGTTGAGCTAAAGGCCAACGCGGCTGAGTATTAGTAGAAAAGCGCTGATGGAAAACACAAATCGCACTCGTCATACGAATATCAGCTAAATCTAGGTAAAAATTAGGTAAATCCGCAGGCATCATTAAGCCTTTATAGATAGTTACCAAACCAGATAGACTTGCGATATAGAAAGCTTCATCATCAACAATGCGCTTTTCAGCGCGGCGGCGTGCTACATATAAGCGACGCTCTAAGTCTTTAGAACGCCAACCTTCTGGCGCGCTAACAAAAATTTGTTCAAAACCTGGTAATTGCTGTACAGCAATAGGACCCAACATAGATGGGTCGGTTGGTACAACACGCCAACCTAAAATATTTAGCGTTTCTTTTTCTAATTCTTCGCTAAGTATTTGTTTTGCAGCTTGTGCTAAAACAGGGTCTGAATTTAAAAATATCATACCCACTGCGTAGTTTTTGCCTAAGTGCCAATTATGTTCACTGGCAATTGCACGGAAAAAGCTATCTGGTTTTTGTAATAATAAACCACAGCCATCACCTGTTTTACCATCGGCAGATATACCGCCACGGTGCTGCATGCGATCAAGCCCCGTAATAGCAGTACGAATAAGCCTATGACTAGCTTGACCATTAACTTGGGCTATTAAGCCAAAGCCACAATTTTCTTTTTCTAACTTTGAGTCGTATAACATAGACCCCTCCCCTTGCTGCACTGTTAGCGTGGATGAACTGCTCGACGATTTGCTAACAGACGGACAAAACTAGCCTCTATCTTAAATAGAGTCAATAGCACTTTGAATACATATTCACATTCTTGAATATTTCTCACTTCATAGCAAGATTTCTTTTTATCATTATTTTTAACATTTAGCGTTATTTTAACCACTATTTTTTCATGACACTGGTGTCAAGTTTAACATATTGTAAAAAACACAAGCACTCAAAGTTGCAGCTTACGTAAACGTAAAGTCAGACAAAAGTGAATAAGTATTCAACACGTGAAGCGCTATTCAGTTAACATTTAGATAGTTTTATGCTATTTCATTACTTTAATGGCTTAACATCCCCGATTATTGCTGCTCATTAGTATAGTTATGAAAGTTCATGTCCTTTTTTGTACATTAATAGTGAATTTTTATTTAAAGCGGTGTCCGATGCGGACATAAAAACTGTCCGCGGACATCATTTTAAAGAACAAAAAATAAAAAGCACTTTAATATCAATGTGATAGTAGTTGGCATATTAATCGTATAGCTTTACATATAATCGCTAATTGGAATTACCATGTTTACTCTAAGCTTATTTTTGCTCTCTCCTATTGCCGCCATTTGCACCGCAGCTTTATTACTGCTGTGCGAAAAATACATAAAAGCAATGTAGGGGGGGATTAAATGATTAAAGATACCAGCGCACAAGACGTACAAGTAAAGGCACCTATAAGCTATAAAAAGTACGCGATCATCACTGCGGTTATTTTCATTGCAGCCTCTACAATTGCTTATATTTTTTTAACGAGTCATAGCGCTAAAAGCTCTATTAGCCGCTCAAAAGTACAGGTTGCCAAAGTACATGTTAAAGCGCTCATTCGAGACATTGCCGCCAGTGGTAAAATTGTTGCTGCTAATGCTCCTAAAATCTACAGCCCAGAACGTGGTTTTATAGATTTAAAAGTAAAGGCCGGCGATACAGTAAAGCAAGGGAACACACTTGCCCTGCTGCAAAGCCCTGAGTTAACTAATGAATTAAAGCAACAGGAGTCTGTACTTAAAAGGCTTGAAGGCGAGCAGCAAAGGCAACATTTGCAAGCAAGACGCCAAACACTCACCTTAAATAAAACACTCGATATGGCACAAGTTGAGCTTAACGCCGCTGAGCGCGAAAATCGTCGTGCGCAGTTATCAATTCAAAAGCACTTAATCAGCCAAATTGATCTTGAAAAAGCAGTTGATGATTTATCACGTTCAAAGCTCACATATAAGCATGCACAACAAGAGGTATTGCTTGCCAAAGACACGCTCGCCTTTGAACTACAAGCAGCTAAAAGTGATGTAACCCGCCAGCAACTTATTGTTGATGATTTAATCAGAAAAGTAAGCAACCTATCTATTAAGGCTTCCGTTACAGGGATCGTGGGTAACCTATTAGTGCAACAAAAAGCCGCAGTGACGCAAAGCCAACCTCTTATGACTCTCGTCGACTTAAGTAATTTCGAAGCGGAACTTCAAGTACCTGAAAGTTACGCCAACGAATTAGGACTCGGTATGGAAGTAGAGCTTAAGTTAGGCAATGAAACAGTGATGGGGAATTTATCCGCCATATCACCAGAAGTTAATAATCGTGAAGTAACAGCACGCGTCCGATTTAAAGCTGTTACTAACAACATCCGTCAAAACCAACGCTTAACTGCACGTATTTTACTCGACAACCGAGAAGGTGTAATGCAGGTGAAACGCGGCGCTTTTATGCAGCAAGGCGGAATTTTTGCTTATAAGGTAGAAGGCAATATTGCAAAGCGTATACCTATTACAATCGGCGCCACCAGCATTAATGCAGTTGAGCTTTTGAGCGGGCTAAAAGAAAACGATGAAATTATTATTTCAAGCTACAGCGACTTTAAGCAAGCCGATACGATTTTATTAAATTAAACAGACGTTCTCAACCAACGCTAAAAATAATTAGGAACAACCATGTTACAGATGAACAATGTAAGTAAAGTATACCAAACAGAAATGGTACAAACCCATGCGCTTCGAGACTTTAACCTGCAAGTAAACGAAGGCGAATTTATTGCTGTTACCGGTCCTAGCGGCTCAGGAAAAACAACCTTTTTAAATATTGCAGGTATGCTCGAGCCTTTTAACGAAGGTGAGTACCTGTTGGATGGCGTTAATGTTGGCAGCCTAAACGATAACCAACGTGCTGATTTACGAAATCAAAAAATTGGCTTTATATTCCAAGGCTTTAATTTAATCCCCGATTTAAATTTATATGAAAACATAGAAGTTCCTCTTCGCTACAGAGGGATTAAAGCAAATGAGCGAAAACGTCGAATTGAGCAATGCCTTGAACAAGTTGGTTTAGCATCTCGCGCTAAACACTTACCTCAACAACTCTCTGGTGGCCAGCAACAACGTGTAGCAATAGCTCGTGCGCTTGCTGGTGAACCTCGTTTTTTACTTGCCGATGAGCCAACAGGTAACCTTGACAGCTTAATGGCTC
>NZ_AUTI01000022.1:0-1692 GCF_000497995.1 Pseudoalteromonas sp. TB25 | reverse complement strand
GCCCAGCCTGCATCACGCAATTGCTGATCAATAAGAAAGCGCGTTTCTTTTTCTGATAGGTCTAAGCGGCGCGCTGCTGCACGTTGCGTGATTTCTTGTTTGTATGCTTTGCGCTCTGCTTGTGTTTTTTGTGCAAGCTCTGCTTCTTTGGCTTGTAACTGTGCTTCAAGCGCGTTTACTCGGTCTTGTGTTTGTTGCTCGGTTTCTTGCTGCTTGCCTTCTAAAATAGCAATATAACCACTTAGTGCGGTAAGTTGATTTTTGTTTTGAGCAAGTTCACTATCGGTTTGTGCGTTACTATTTAATGCTTGTTGTAGCGCTGCTTTTAGCTCTGTTACTTGGTGTTGGTATTCGTTTTCTTGTTGGCCGTCTGGTAGTACAAAAATAGGCGCTGCAAAATCAACGTCTTTTTTAATTAGTCGGTAATACCAAATACTTAAACGAAATGCTAAACGCAGTGCCATTTCGGCATCGTCTAAATCGTTGTGGTAGTCGTGAACCGCTTGGTTACCAACTTTACGCAGCATGTGGAATATGTTGATTATGGAGTCATCAACCCATGAGATTTTTGCAAGCTCTCTGATTAAGTCTACTTGCGTAGGGGGGAGTTCTAAATCAAGAAGTTTAGCAATGTGCTTGGCTGACGCTTCTCCAAACATACGCAGTTTTACTAATGTAGTATTAGGATCGTCAGGAAAATTCTTTTCTGCAGCAAACGCTATGCGATAAAGAATATCGTTCACACCTTTTAAGAATTCAAAGTTTGATTTTTTCACTGGCTACTTCTCCTTTTACTCAATAGGTATTGGCAACTTATATACCAACACTATTGTCCTTTTTATTTTTCGTGTTTGATGTTTAAGCGCTTCATCCAATTGCTAAGCGTTTGGTGATCTTTTAAATTAAGCATTTGGGCAGCGTGGCTTTTAACATTCCCACTTGCTTTTAAAGCAGCTAAAACATAAGCTTTTTTATAATTATCAACTAATTGCGTAACATCTATTTTATCGTCGTATGACAGTGTAATATCTGTAAAGCTTTTATTTTTAGCGCGGTTTATCATGGCACTTGCTAAGTCATTTTCAGTTATTGTTTGTGAGTCAGACCATAAAAATGCACGGTTTAATGTACTCCACAGCTCTCTAATATTACCTTGCCACGGCTGAGATAAAATAAACTTTATTCCCTTTTCAGAAATATTTTTACTTATGTAGTCGGGATGTTTACTACCTGCTTTATTTATTTGCTCTACAAGTTGATTAACAATAACAGTGATATCTTCAATGCGCTCTCGTAGTGCTGGCATTTGTATAATGCCCACTGCTAAGCGGTAAAATAAGTCTTCGCGAAACTTACCTTCTTCTACTAGCTTTGATAAATCTTTATGTGTGGCTGCAATAACACGTACATCAACATTAGTGGTTTGGGTGTCACCTAAACGGTTGATCTCGCCTTGTTGTAATGCTCTTAAAAGCTTTACCTGAATCTCGGGGGTTAATTCACCCACCTCATCTAAAAATAAAGTACCGCCGTCGGCCTGTTCAAAAAGCCCTGGGTGGTCTTTTTCAGCTCCAGTGAAGGCCCCTTTTTTATGACCAAACAAGGTTGAGTCAACAAGGTTTTCTGCAAATGCTCCGCAGTTAATGACTTTTAATGGCTTATTTGCTCGTAAGCTTCCTTTATGAATGGCGG
>NZ_AUTI01000021.1:0-10457 GCF_000497995.1 Pseudoalteromonas sp. TB25 | reverse complement strand
GCGGTTCGCACTATCGCAGGTTCTGCGCGTGCGATGGGCTTGAACGTAGAGGACTAAGAAATGGCTAAATTAACTAAACGTATGCGTACTATCCGCGAAAAAGTGGAAGTAACTAAAGATTACGAAATCAATGAAGCAGTTGCTCTTTTAAAAGAGTTAGCGACAGCTAAATTCGTAGAAAGTGTTGACGTTGCCGTTAACCTTGGTATCGATGCTCGTAAATCTGATCAAAACGTTCGTGGTGCTACTGTACTACCTAACGGTACTGGTCGTGACGTTCGTGTTGCTGTATTCACACAAGGCGCTAATGCAGAAGCTGCAAAAGAAGCCGGTGCTGAATTAGTAGGTATGGAAGATCTTGCTGAACTAGTTAAAAAAGGCGAGATGAACTTTGACGTTGTTGTTGCATCACCAGACGCTATGCGTGTTGTTGGTCAACTAGGTCAAATCTTAGGCCCACGTGGTCTAATGCCAAACCCTAAAACTGGTACTGTAACGCCTAACGTTGCAGAAGCAGTTAAAAATGCTAAAGCAGGTCAAGTACGTTACCGTAATGACAAAAATGGCATCATCCATACTACTATTGGTAAGGTTGATTTCACTGCAGAGCAGTTACAACAAAACCTTGAAGCTCTAATTGTTGCGCTTAAGAAGGCTAAACCTTCTCAAGCTAAAGGTGTTTACTTGAAGAAAGTAACTATCTCTACAACAATGGGCGCAGGTGTTTCTGTTGACCAAAACACTTTAAGCACTATTGTTGCTTAATTGAGTGTTTACATGGCGTGAAATTTGTACTATAATTTCGCGCCATTTTGTTGATTAATTTATTAATTTGCAAAGTAAAGAATTCGGGTTGAAGTCCATAATTTCGTTAAGCCTTTGGGGTTAACGATAAATTGGGCTTCCGTCCAAGACCGTAGGTGGCTTCGGCCTTAATATTCACCTACGTAGACGGTGTAGACCCCAGATAGATTTTTCCTAATCCTTCTGGCTCTCGCCGTAAAAAGCATCTCTACCTTGTTTGGTAGGGAAGAGTAGAACAGGGGAATCCGATAATCGGTACCCCCATTAAACCAGGAGTAACACCCATGGCTTTAAATCTTCAAGGCAAAAAAGCAATAGTTGCTGAAGTCAACGAAGCAGCCAATGGTGCTCTATCTGCAGTTGTTGCAGATTCTCGTGGTGTAACAGTTGGCGCAATCACTGCCCTTCGTAAAGAAGCTCGTGCAAATGGTGTTTGGATGAAAGTTGTCCGTAACACTTTAGCAAAACGTGCTCTTGAAGGAACAGATTTTGAGTGTCTTTCTGATTCATTTGTTGGTCCAAGCTTAATCGCTTTCTCATCAGAGCACCCAGGTGCTGCTGCGCGTATCTTTTCAGATTTCGCGAAAAAGAATGAGAAATTCGAGCTTAAAACGGCCGCTTTTGAAGGAAATGTTGTTGATGCAGCAATGCTTGCTACATTACCTACATACGATGAAGCTGTTGCACGCTTAATGAGTGCTATGAAAGAAGCGTCTGCTGGCAAATTGTGTAAAACAATTGAAGCAGTACGTGTACAGAAAGAAGAGCAAGCTGCTTAATTTTAAGCTGTTTAATCTCACTTTCGGTGTAAAATTTATTTGGACTTAATGTCCGTTAATTATTAGGAAATTTGTAATGTCTGTATCTAAAGACCAAATCCTTGACGCAATTGCTGAAATGTCAGTAATGGACGTTGTTGCTCTTATCGAAGCAATGGAAGAAAAATTCGGCGTAACTGCTGCAGCTGCAATGGTAGCTGGTCCAGCTGCTGAAGCTGCTGAAGAGAAAACAGAATTTGACGTAATCCTTACTGGCGCTGGCGCTAACAAGGTTTCTGCAATCAAAGCTGTTCGTAGCGCAACTGGCCTAGGCCTTAAAGAAGCGAAAGCTCTTGTTGAAGCTGCTCCTACACCTGTTAAAGAAGGTGTATCTAAAGAAGAAGCTGAAGCACTTGCAAAAGATCTTACTGAAGCTGGTGCTGAAGTTGAGGTTAAGTAATTTAGCTTTTGCTAAGTTCGCTGCCTGAGAAATCAGGCAAGGGCTGGTGATTATTTAATCACCGGCCTTTTTGCGCTATAGAGTGATGCACTCTTTTAGTTCAAATAAAATCTGATTTTTTCTTTACTTTCAACGCTTTATAGTTTGCTAGTGTTAAAGTGGGATCTAATTAGAACAACAGTTAAATGTTGTAAAATCTTGGCATAGCTGCCAGTTAAGTCTGTTCTTACAAGAACAGGTCGGGTCAAAGATCAGCAAGCTGAGGAACCCCATGGCTTACTCTTATTCTGAAAAGAAACGTATCCGTAAGGATTTTGGTAAACGTCCACAAGTTTTGGATATACCTTTTTTACTGTCTACACAGTTAGAATCGTTTAAAAAATTCTTAGTGCCGGACGCTGATGGCGATCATGGTTTGGAAGCTGCCTTCCGTTCTGTGTTCCCTATTAAAAGCTACTCGGGAAATTCTGAGCTTCAATACGTAAGTTACCGTATTGGTGAGCCAGTTTTCGATGTAAAAGAATGTCAAATTCGCGGTGTGACTTATTCTGCTCCACTTCGCGTGAAACTGCGTCTTGTTGTTATGGACAAAGAAGCACCAGGCACAGTTAAAGACATTAAAGAGCAAGAAGTTTACATGGGCGAAATTCCGCTCATGACAGATACCGGTACTTTTGTAATCAATGGTACAGAGCGTGTTATCGTTTCTCAGCTACACCGTAGCCCTGGTGTATTCTTTGATAACGACCGCGGTAAAACCCATTCATCGGGTAAAGTATTATATAACGCACGCGTTATACCTTACCGTGGTTCATGGTTAGACTTCGAATTTGATGCAAAAGATAACTTATATGTACGTATTGACCGCCGTCGTAAATTACCGGCGTCTATCATCCTACGTGCACTAGAGTATTCTAGCGAAGAAATCCTAGATATGTTCTTCGATAACACTACGTTTGAAGTAACGAATGGTAAAGTTCTTATGGAACTTGTACCTTCGCGTTTACGTGGTGAAACTGCCGCTTTTGATATCAAGAGCGAAGACGGTGAAGTATTTGTTGAAAGCGGTCGTCGTGTTACGGCTCGCCACATCAAGAGCATCGAGAAGAAAGGCATTAAGCAATTAGAAGTACCACATGAGTACATCATTGGCCGTATTGTAGCTAAAAACTATGTTGATGAATCAACTGGTGAAGTTATTGCAAATGCAAATGACGAGCTAACTCTAGAGCTAATGGCTGAATTGGTTAAAGCCGGTCACACTAAAATTGATACGTTATATATCAATGAAGTGGACAGCGGTGCTTACATGTCAAATACATTGAACATTGACTCTTCAAGCAGCCGTTTAGAAGCACTAGTAGAAATTTACCGCATGATGCGCCCAGGCGAGCCACCGACGAAAGACGCGGCTGAAGCCTTATTCCAGAACTTGTTCTTCTCTGAAGAGCGTTATGACTTATCTACTGTAGGTCGTATGAAGTTCAATAGCCGTGTTGGTTACGATACAGACACAGGCCCAGGCACATTAAGCAAAGAAGACATCGTGTCTGTTATGAAAGTATTAATTGCTATTCGTAACGGTCAAGGCGATGTTGATGATATCGATCACTTAGGCAACCGTCGTATACGTAGTGTTGGCGAAATGGCTGAGAACCAATTCCGTGTTGGTCTAGTACGTGTTGAACGTGCTGTACGTGAGCGTTTAAGCTTAGGTGACCTTGACGCGATAATGCCACAAGATCTTATTAACGCTAAGCCTATTTCGGCAGCGGTTAAAGAGTTCTTCGGCTCGTCTCAGTTATCACAGTTTATGGACCAAAATAACCCACTATCAGAAGTTACGCATAAACGTCGTATCTCTGCATTAGGTCCGGGCGGTCTAACTCGTGAACGCGCAGGCTTTGAAGTACGTGACGTTCACGTAACTCACTATGGTCGCGTATGTCCAATCGAGACTCCTGAGGGTCCAAACATCGGTCTAATTAACTCGTTGTCTACGTACGCACGTACAAATGACTACGGTTTCTTAGAAACACCTTACCGCAAAGTGGTAGATGGTGTTGTAACTGATGAAGTTGATTACTTATCAGCCATTGAAGAAGGTCAGTTTGTTATCGCACAGGCGAACTCAAACTTAACTGAAACCAATGAGTTTGTTGATGAACTTATTCCATGTCGTCACAAAGGTGAATCTACCTTTATGGGTCGCATGGACCAGCAGTATATGGATGTATCACCACAACAGGTGATCTCTGTAGCGGCAGCACTTATCCCGTTCCTAGAACACGATGATGCTAACCGTGCATTGATGGGTTCAAACATGCAACGCCAAGCAGTACCAACATTGAAAGCGGATAAACCGTTAGTAGGTACTGGTATTGAGTTAACACTAGCGAAAGACTCTGGTGTAACTATCGTTGCTAAACGTGGTGGTGAAGTAATGTATGCTGACGCAAGTCGCATCGTTGTAAATGTACATGAAGAAGAACGCATCCCAGGTGAAGCGGGCATCGACATCTACAACTTAACCAAATACACACGTTCTAACCAAAATACATGTATTAACCAAAAACCAACTTGTATGGTTGGCGAACCGGTTACTCGTGGTGACGTGTTAGCAGATGGTCCTTCGACTGACTTAGGTGACTTAGCCCTTGGTCAAAACCTTCGCGTGGCATTCATGCCATGGAACGGTTACAACTTCGAAGATTCAATCTTGTTATCAGAGCGCGTAGTTGAAGAAGATCGTCTAACGACTATCCATATTCAAGAACTACAGTGTGTTGCCCGTGATACTAAATTAGGTCCTGAAGAGATCACTGCAGATATTCCGAATGTGGGTGAGTCTGCGCTAGGCAAGCTTGATGAATCAGGCGTTGTATATATTGGTGCTGAAGTTAAAGGCGGCGATATCCTAGTAGGTAAAGTGACTCCTAAAGGCGAGACACAGCTTACACCTGAAGAGAAGCTACTACGTGCTATCTTCGGCGAAAAAGCGTCTGACGTTAAAGACAGCTCTTTACGCGTACCAAACTCTGTAACTGGTACTGTAATTGACGTGCAAGTTTTCACCCGTGATGGTGTTGAAAAAGATAAACGTGCGTTAGAAGTTGAAGACATGCAGCTTCGCGAAGCGAAGAAAGACTTCAACGAAGAGTTCCGTATTTTAGAAGCAGGCGTTTTAGACCGTGCACGCAAGCTACTTATAGCTGCTGGTTTTGATGAAGAAAAACTTGCATCTCTTAATGCTGAAAAAGTACTTACGCAAAGCCTTGCTGAAGAAGACAAGCAAGCTGAGCTTGAGCAACTAGCTGCACAGTACGATGAGCTTAAAGCTGAATACGATAAAAAGTTTGAAAACAAACGTCGTAAAATTACCCAAGGTGATGATTTAGCACCGGGCGTACTTAAGATTGTTAAAGTATACCTAGCTGTTAAACGTCGTATCCAACCGGGTGATAAAATGGCGGGTCGTCACGGTAACAAAGGTGTTATCTCGACTATCGTACCAGTAGAAGATATGCCTTACGATGACAAAGGTCGTACGGTAGATATCGTATTGAATCCACTAGGTGTACCATCGCGTATGAACATTGGTCAGATCCTTGAAACACATATGGGTCTTGCTGCACGTGGTATCGGTGAACGTATTGAAGAGATGATGAAAGAACAACGTGAGCTTCATGAGCTACGTGAATTCATCAAGCAAGCTTACGAAATTGGTGAATCTCGCCAAGTTGTAGACATTGCTAGCTTCACTGATGACGAAATTCGTCGTCTAGCTGAAAACTTAAAAGGTGGTTTACCAATAGCTACTCCTGCATTTGATGGCGCGAAAGAAAGCGAAATCAAAGACATGCTTGAGCTTGGTGGATATCCTCGAAGTGGTCAGGTTACACTTTATGATGGCCGTACTGGCGATCAGTTTGAACGTCAAGTAACTGTTGGTTACATGTACATGCTTAAACTTAACCACTTGGTTGACGATAAGATGCACGCACGTTCTACTGGTTCTTACAGCCTTGTTACTCAGCAGCCGCTGGGTGGTAAAGCACAGTTCGGTGGCCAGCGTTTTGGTGAGATGGAAGTATGGGCACTTGAAGCTTACGGTGCTGCTTACACTCTACAAGAAATGCTAACAGTGAAATCGGATGACGTGAACGGTCGTACTAAGATGTATAAAAACATCGTTGATGGTAACCATAAAATGGAACCAGGTATGCCAGAATCGTTCAACGTATTGTTGAAAGAAATCCGCTCACTGGGTATCAACATCGAGTTGGAAGAAAATTAAGCCAATTAGATGCTGCAGTTAACGCTGCAGCATCTGTTACGGCTGAATAGAATGTAGGGACGAGACTATCCGTCCTCAAGATTAACTCCGACAGGAGAGCTAAGGTGAAAGACTTACTTAAGTTTCTGAAGCAACAAAATAAGACCGAAGAATTCGATGCAATTCGCATTGGTCTTGCTTCACCAGACATGGTTCGTTCATGGTCATACGGTGAAGTAAAGAAACCTGAGACTATTAACTACCGTACTTTCAAGCCTGAGCGCGACGGCTTATTCTGTGCCCGTATTTTCGGCCCAGTGAAAGATTATGAGTGTTTATGTGGTAAATATAAACGCCTTAAACACCGTGGTGTGATCTGTGAAAAGTGTGGCGTTGAAGTAACACTCACTAAAGTGCGACGCGATCGTATGGGTCATATCGACCTTGCGAGCCCAGTTGCACATATATGGTTTTTAAAATCATTACCGTCACGTATTGGCTTAATGCTAGATATGACGCTTCGTGATATTGAACGTGTTCTTTACTTCGAATCATTCGTAGTAACTGAGCCTGGTATGACAACGCTTGAGCGTGGTCAGCTATTAGGTGAAGAAGAATACTTAGATTCACTAGAAGAGCACGGTGATGAATTTGAAGCGAAGATGGGTGCTGAAGCAGTTTTAGACTTGCTTCGTGAACTTGATCTTGCTCAATTAATTGCTGAGATGCGTGAAGAGTTACCAACAATTAACTCTGAAACTAAGCGTAAAAAAATCACTAAACGTCTTAAGTTAATGGAATCGTTCCACCAATCAGGTAATAACCCTGAGTGGATGATCATGACAGTACTTCCAGTATTGCCACCTGATCTACGCCCATTAGTACCATTAGACGGTGGTCGTTTTGCGACATCTGATCTAAACGACCTTTACCGTCGTGTTATTAACCGTAATAACCGTCTTAAGCGTCTACTAGATTTAGCAGCACCAGACATTATTGTACGCAACGAAAAACGTATGTTACAAGAAGCGGTAGATGCGCTACTTGATAACGGTCGTCGTGGTCGTGCAATTACAGGTTCTAACAAACGTCCTCTTAAATCTCTTGCTGATATGATCAAGGGTAAGCAAGGTCGTTTCCGTCAGAACTTACTTGGTAAGCGTGTAGATTATTCAGGCCGTTCTGTAATCACAGTAGGTCCTACACTTAAGCTTCACCAATGTGGTCTTCCTAAGAAGATGGCACTAGAGTTATTCAAACCATTCATCTATGGCAAATTAGAGCGTCGCGGCATGGCTACGACAATCAAAGCAGCTAAGAAGATGGTTGAACGTGAAGTTCCGGAAGTATGGGATGTACTTGACGAAGTAATTCGTGAACATCCAGTATTACTTAACCGTGCACCAACACTTCACCGTTTGGGTATCCAAGCGTTTGAACCTGTGCTTATCGAAGGTAAAGCGATTCATTTGCATCCATTAGTATGTGCGGCCTACAACGCCGATTTCGATGGTGACCAAATGGCGGTACACGTACCGTTAACAATCGAAGCACAGCTTGAAGCTCGTGCCTTAATGATGTCAACAAACAACATTCTATCTCCTGCGAATGGTGAGCCAATCATCGTTCCTTCACAGGATGTTGTATTGGGTCTTTATTACATGACTCGTGACCGCATTAACGCTAAAGGCGAAGGCGCGATATTTAAAGATCCAAAAGAAGCAGAAAAAGCATACCGCAGCGGCAATGCAGACCTTCACGCAATCGTGAAAGTACGTATTAGCCAATCAGTTAAAAACGAAGACGGCATAGTAGAAGACACTGTTACTGTTATCGATACAACTGTTGGTCGTGCAATTCTGTCTCTAATTTTACCTAAAGGCATGCCGTTTGCGTCAATCAACCAGCCGCTAGGTAAAAAGCAGATTTCTGGCTTATTGAATGAGTGTTACCGTCGTCTAGGTCTTAAAGATACAGTTATCTTTGCTGACCAAGTTATGTACACCGGTTTCCATTATGCAATGAAGTCAGGTGTTTCTATCGGTATTGATGACTTAGTTATCCCACCGATTAAAGCACAGATAATTGAATCAGCTGAAGCTGAAGTGACTGAAATCAACCAACAATTCCAATCAGGTCTTGTAACGGCTGGTGAAAAGTACAATAAAGTTATCGATATCTGGTCACGTGTAAACGAAAACTTATCACGTGAGATGATGGCTAACTTGTCAAAAGATACAGTTATCAATGCAAAAGGTGAAGAAGTAGAGCAACCGTCATTTAACTCAGTGTTTATGATGGCCGACTCAGGTGCTCGTGGTAGTGCTGCACAGATTCGTCAGTTGGCGGGTATGCGTGGTCTAATGGCACGTCCAGATGGTTCAATCATCGAGACGCCAATCACAGCTAACTTCCGTGAAGGTCTAAACGTACTTCAGTACTTCATCTCAACGCATGGTGCGCGTAAAGGTCTTGCCGATACAGCACTTAAAACAGCAAACTCGGGTTACCTAACGCGTCGTCTAGTAGACGTTGCACAAGATTTGGTAATCAATGAAGATGACTGTGGCACAGAAGATGGCTTAACAATGAAACCGCTTATTGAAGGTGGTGATGTTGTAGAAGCACTTCGCGAACGTGTTCTAGGTCGTGTTGTTGCAGAAGATATTGTAATTCCAGGTACTAATACTGTACTTGTTGAACGTAATGTTATGCTTGACGAAAAACTGTGTGACCTTTTAGAAGAGCACTCAGTAGATGAAGTTCGCGTACGTTCTGTTATCACATGTGATAATGACTTTGGTGTTTGTGCTAACTGTTACGGTCGTGACCTAGCACGTGGTCACATCATTAACGCTGGTGAATCAGTGGGTGTTATCGCGGCTCAATCAATCGGTGAGCCGGGTACACAGTTAACAATGCGTACCTTCCACATCGGTGGTGCGGCATCTAGAGCATCTGCAGAAAATAATGTACAAGTTAAAACTAACGGTACATTAAAACTTCATAACTCTAAGTACGTATTAAACACAGACGGTAAGATTGTTATTACCTCTCGTTCTACGGAAATTACTATCATCGATAGTCATGGTCGTGAGAAAGAGCGTTATAAAGTACCTTACGGTGCGGTACTAACAGTGCAAGACAATGCAGAAGTTCAAGGTAACGACATCGTTGCTACTTGGGACCCGCATAGTCACCCAATCGTTCTTGAGCATAAGTCAAAAGTATCGTTCAGCGATATCGATGATTCAAATACTGAAGCACAGACTGATGAACTAACCGGTTTAACCCGTGTAGTTGTAAAAGATCTTGCTAAAGTAAATACGAAAGAACCAAAGCTTATCATTGAAAGTGAAGAGCGCGGTCTGCAAGAAACACGTCTTCCTTCATTCACTACGATTGAAGTTATTGACGGCGTTACAGCAAACCCAGGTGACGTGTTAGCACGTATTCCGCAAGAAGGTTCGAAAACTCGTGATATCACGGGTGGTCTACCACGCGTAGCCGACTTATTTGAAGCTCGTAAGCCAAAAGATCCAGCTATATTAGCTGAAGTAACTGGTACAATTAGCTTCGGTAAAGAGACTAAAGGTAAGAAGCGTTTAGTTATTACTCCAGCTGAAGGTGATCATTACGAAGAGATGATTCCTAAGTGGCGTCAACTTAACGTGTTTGAAGGTGAGCAAGTGTCTAAAGGTGAAGTTATTGCCGATGGTCCTGAATCACCGCATGACATCTTACGCCTACGTGGTGTGACTCATGTTGCTAACTATATCGTTAACGAAGTGCAAGAGGTTTACCGTTTGCAAGGCGTTAAGATCAATGACAAGCACATTGAAACAATTATCCGTCAAATGTTACGTAAATGTACCATTATGCACGGCGGTGATACTGACTTCTTAGCCGGTGAACAAATCGAAGTGGCGCGCGTTAATATCGCAAACCGTGACCTTGAAAAACAAGGTAAGATACCAGCTAAGTTTGAAATCCAGTTAATGGGTATCACAAAAGCATCACTAGCAACAGAATCTTTCATCTCTGCAGCGTCTTTCCAAGAGACAACACGTGTTCTTACAGATGCGGCAGTGAATGGTAAGAGCGATGAGCTTCGCGGTCTTAAAGAAAACGTAATTGTGGGTCGTTTGATCCCAGCCGG
>NZ_AUTI01000020.1:0-6909 GCF_000497995.1 Pseudoalteromonas sp. TB25 | reverse complement strand
ACCGCAGCATCTTTAGCAGGAAACGAAGTATCATGAGTAACCCCTATTTATTTATAGACCGCGACGGCACTATTATTGAAGAGCCAATTACCGACAAACAGGTAGATAGCCTTGAAAAGCTAGCATTTTTACCTGGTGTTATTCCTGCTTTATTACAATTACAAGCCGCAGGTTACCGTTTAGTAATGGTGTCTAACCAAGATGGTTTAGGCACAGATAGCTTTCCTACTGCTGATTTTGACATAGCACAAGACAAAATGATGGACATAATGCAAAGCCAAGGCATTAGCTTTGACGAAGTATTAATTTGCCCTCACTTTAACGAGCAAAACTGCGATTGCCGTAAACCTAAAACCGGATTACTTACCGAGCTTATGCGCTCAGGCAAAGTAGATTTAGCACGCTCTTTTGTTATTGGCGACCGCGAAACTGATATTGGCCTTGCTCAAAACTTATGTTGTGAAGGTATTTTATACGAAGGCGATTGGAGTGCGATAGTAACTAAATTGACTACCGCAAACCGTGAAGGTCGTGTTACACGCAACACTAAAGAAACCCAAATTGATGTAGCCATAAACTTAGATCAAACTAAAAATGGCAGCATAGACACCGGACTTGGCTTTTTTGATCACATGCTTGATCAAATTCGCACCCACGCAAACATTGGTTTAAACATTAAAGCTAAAGGCGATTTACACATAGACGAGCACCACCTTGTTGAAGACATTGGTATTGCTCTTGGTGTCGCACTTAAACAAGCGCTTGGCACTAAATCGCAAATTGCACGCTATGGTTTTGCCCTTCCTATGGACGAGTGTAAAGCTGAAGCACAAATTGATTTATCGGGCCGTGCATCATTTGTATTAAACGCTAACTTTAGCCGCGAAAAAGCAGGCGACTTAGACGTACAAATGGTTGAGCACTTTTTCAAAAGCTTGAGTGATAACGCCGCTATTAGCCTTATTTTATCGGTAAGCGACGGTAACTGTCATCACCAAGTAGAAGGTTTATTTAAAGCGTTTTCACGTGCTCTTCGTATGGCAGTGGCACAAGACACGACCCAACAAACAGCCAGCTCTAAGGGATGTTTATGATTGCCATAATTAATACCGGTTGTGCCAATATAAATTCAGTACGCTTTGCGTTTGAACGCTTAGGGCAAACACCAACAGTAATTACTTCACCAGAGCAATTAGCGGGTTTTGAGCGCGCTATATTGCCAGGTGTAGGCCACGCGTCGGTTGCTATGAAACGCCTAGTAGATAACGGCTGGCAACAAGCTATAAATGAATACCAGCGCCCGCTTATGGGCATTTGTTTAGGTATGCAGTTACTGTGCGAAAGCACCGAAGAAGGTAACGTACAGTGCCTAGGTAAAATACCAGGGCAAGTAAAAGCGCTTGATGTAGGCAATTTAACGTCGCCGCATATGGGTTGGAATAACTTAAGCGTTAACAAAGAGCATGCATTAACTAAAGGGCTAACGCTTGATGAGCAAGTGTATTTTGTTCACAGCTTTGCGCACACCGTAAACGACGCCACACTAGTGAGCGGCGAATATGGTCAAACCTTTTCAGCCATTGTTGCTAAAGACAATTACGCAGGCATGCAATTTCACCCAGAGCGCAGCGCAAAAGTTGGCGCACGTTTATTACAAAATTTTGTTGATTGGCAGTTATAAGCTGCCCATTAACTAACAAAAAAGAGATTATTTGTGATTATTCCAGCATTAGACGTATTACAAAATCAAATTGTGCGCTTGTACCAAGGTAAATACGACACAGCACAGTTTTACCCTTTCGAACTTGGTGCGCGTTTAAAAGAATACGCCGACAGTGGCGCAGGCAAGTTACACCTTGTTGATTTAGAAGGTGCACGCGATCCAAGTAAAAAACAGTGGAAACATATTCAAGCTGCAACCAAAGCACTTAACGTACCGTACCAAGTGGGCGGCGGTATTCGCTCAGAGCAAGATGTAAGTGATTGGCTAAAAGCCGGTGCAAACCAAGTTGTTATTGGTTCAATGGCAGTAGAAAAACGCGAACAGGTAAAAGCCTGGATTGAGCAATTTGGCGCAGAGCATTTTGTAATTGCTCTTGATGTAAATAAAACAGCCACGGGCTGGGCACCAGCAACGCACGGTTGGTTAAGTGAATCTGAATTTGGTTTACTTGAGCTGGTAGATTTTTATGTAAGCTTAGGTGTTATTGATTTTTTATGCACGGACATCAGTAAAGATGGCACCATGACGGGCCCATCGTTTGAGCTTTACGAAGATTTAACTCGCCATAACAGCACAATTAAAGTGCAAGCCTCAGGTGGCGTAAGCTCACTAGATGACATTAAAAAGCTTAAAGAGCTTGGTGTGGGCGGCGTTATTTTAGGTAAATCATTGCTTGATGGCGCATTTAGCGTTGAGGAGGCATTGGCATGTTATCAAAACGCATAATCCCGTGTTTAGACGTTAAAGACGGCCAAGTAGTTAAAGGCGTTAAGTTTAAAGGCCATGAAATAGTTGGCGATATTTTAACAATGGCTAAAGCCTACAGCGAAGCTGGCGCCGATGAACTGGTTTTTTACGAAATCAGTGCAAGCGTTGAAAAACGCCTACTTGATGTAAACTGGGTAGAGAGCATTGCACGTAATATCGATATTCCATTTTGTGTAGCGGGCGGTATTAAATCAGTGGCTGATGCAGCGCGGGTACTTGAGCGCGGCGCAGACAAAATAAGCATTAACAGCCCTGCTATTGCGCGTCCTGAACTTATTAAAGAATTACACGATGAGTTTGGTAAGCAATGTGTTGTAGTCGGCATTGACAGCTTTTTTGATGAAATTACCGGCGAGTATTTAGTTTACCAATTAACCGGCGATCCTAATGCATCAAGCCGTACGCGCTATAAAACACAAGAATGGGTTAAACGCGTACAAGACCTAGGCGCAGGCGAAATTGTATTAAACTGTATGAACCAAGATGGCGTTCGTAACGGTTACGACAACGAGCAACTAAGTAAAATTCGCGATCTGTGTGACATTCCTTTAATCGCCTCTGGCGGTGCGGGTAGTATGCAAGATTTTGTTGATGTATTTAAACAAAGCAAAGTAGATGGTGCATTAGCTGCCAGCGTTTTTCATAAAAATGTGATTAACATTGGCGAACTAAAACAATTTTTAACAGATAACCAAGTGGCAGCAAGATTATGCAAGTAACACAACAAAACCAAGCTCAGGTCGATTTCGCTAAAAGTGACATGATCCCTGCGATTATTCAAGATGCCCGCTCTGGTGTTATTTTAATGCAAGGCTTTATGAACAGCGAAGCACTCGCTGTTACGCTTGATACCAATAAGGTAACGTTTTACTCGCGTTCAAAATCGCGTTTATGGACTAAAGGCGAGTCATCAGAAAACTACTTAAACGTAGTATCTGTGCATACAGATTGTGACTACGATTCAATTTTAGTACTTGCCAACCCAGAAGGCCCAACGTGTCACTTAGGCACACAAAGCTGTTTTGGTGATAAAGCAAAACCAAGTTTAAGCTTTTTAGCACAGTTAGAAGATGTGATTGTTGCGCGTAAAAATGACGACCCTGAAAAAAGCTACACAGCGTCATTATTTGCAAAAGACTTAAGCCGTAGTTGTCAAAAAGTAGGTGAAGAAGGCGTAGAAGTTGCCCTTGCCGCTATGAAACACGATAACGATGAGCTAACAAACGAGTCTGCTGATTTAATTTATCACCTGACTGTATTACTACAACGCCAAGGCTTAGCCCTTGAAGATGTAGTTAAATGCTTGCAAGGTCGCCATAAATAGCATTAGTTGTGACTAACAAAGAGGCTCATATTTATATGGGCTTTTTTATTTTTACAGTAAATCACGTGTGATATAGTGCGTGGCTAAATTAATCGGTTACTGTGAACTATGAAAAACTATATTACTCCTTCTATTGTCGCATTTATTTTAGTCGTCGCGTTTATTTTAGCGGGCTGTACCAGCAAAACTAATCAGACTACAACTACAGCAACCACTACTACAACGAATCAGTCTGTAAAAACCACAGTAACACCCGATGAATGCAGCACCATAAATAACCTAATAAATGGTTATGAGTCTGGTTTTAATTCAATCAAAACAGATAAAGTAAATAACCAGTTTACTAATCAATGGCGTACTAATACTCATATAATTGGAGCAAACTGTACAGTTACTTTAAATAAGTCAGAGCAAGCAAGCTACCAATGCCAAACACCTGTTAAAACACAAACGCAAACAATAAAGTCTCATCAAAAACTGGCTAAGCAATTGCGCCAATGCTTAACCAAAACAGGTTGGTTGGAAAGCCAAAAAGAAACAGCAAGTTCAATTTACAGCACCTTTGTACTTGATACTAAAACCCCTGTCATTACACTTGCTACCAATCAAGAAGGTAATGGGTTTTCTACTCGCTTTGAAATTGCTCCACCGTTAGGACTTTAATAATGCGCCAATTAAATCAAAACAAAAAACCATCTAAATTTAAAACTGATTGCCTAGGAATATGCGAAAGGCGCAGCGGTTACTGCACCGGGTGTGGGCGTACCAACGAAGAAATTTTTGATTGGATAATATTATCTGAAGATGAAAAAAAAGCGATTTTAGAAACACCACGAGCAGACGCTAACTCATAACAAATAAAGCCCCTAAATGTTAAAAGTAACAGTTAATTGATTAACTAAAAACTTTTAACTTGTTGTGGCTATTCATTTTAGTTGCGCTAATACAGCTTTCGACTACTTGCTCAAATGAGTTATTAATATCTATATTTATAACATTGGGCTCATCTTCTTTTGGAACTTCTAGCGCTTCAAATTGGCTTTTGAGTAAATCAACAGGCATAAAATGCCCTTTTCTGTCCTGCATACGGCTTTTAACCAGCTCAAAATCACCAAAAAGATGTAAAAAGGTAATGCCTGTATTTCCATCACATATTTGTTCTCGGTATTTCTTTTTTAATGCTGAGCAGACTATTACCGCGACTTCATTTTTCTTTTCAATGCTAAATGCAGCATCACGTATTCTTTCGAGCCAAGGCACACGATCAGCATCATTTAAAGGCTGCCCAGATGACATCTTTAATATATTAGCCTTGGGATGTAAGTCGTCTCCGTCGATAAATTTAGCGCCAATGCGCTTTGCTAATGCATCACCCACACTTGACTTTCCTGTGCTTGAAACCCCCATTACAATATAAATACGACCTACATTTGTGTTACTCATGTATTTACCCTCGCCTTAATTTAATAATTAATTATTTTCAATGTATATATTATATTGAGTTACAGGTAACATGTTACGCGTAACAAATACGAAAGTGAAGTTAAACACACACTAAACATCATAATTCACACTGAATATAAGTAGGGAAAAATGTCAGATTTATCATTAATACTAACAGCGGTAGGCTCCATATTTTTATTGCTTTTTTTAGTAATGAAAGTACGACTACATGCTGTCGTCTCTTTGATCCTTGTTTCTATGATTGCAGGATTATTCTCCGGAATGAGCCCAGAAATAATTGCCGCTACAATTCAAAAAGGAATGGCCGGAACACTAGGCTTTGTAGCGGTGGTGGTCGCTTTAGGCGCCATGTTTGGCAAAGTAATGGAAGAAACCGGCGCGCTGGATCGCATTGCCCACACACTTTTACACCGTTTTGGAGAAAAAAACGCTAATTGGGCGCTTACCTTTACGGGCTTTATTTGTGCCCTCCCCCTCTTTTTTGATGTAGCCGTTGTACTTTTAATCGGTATTGTTTTTGCTGTGGTACGAAAAGGCGGTGGCAGCGTTGTTAAAATTGGTATTGGGCTACTTGCTGGGATAGCGTCTTGTCAGGCGTTTCTTATTCCTGCGCCAGGGCCGATTTTGGTTGCCTCTCAATTAGGCGCTGACTATGGTTATATGATTTTATTTGGCCTTATTGCTGCCATACCGGCAATGATTATAGGAGGTCCAATTTGGGGCTCTATTATTTCTAAATCTATTCATGTAGAACTCCCACAGCACGAACAAATCGACGATAACCAAAGAGTTGGTAAAGGGACGCCTAGTTTTGGATTAGCATTAGGTTTAATTGCTCTGCCGTTAATTATGATTAGTTTAAATACTATTGGTAGCCGCTTTGTTGAAAAAGACTCTGATTTATATAATTGGTTAGCCTTTATAGGTCATCCATTTACAGCAATTTTAGTTGCCTGCCTAATGGCATTTTATTTGCTCGGTGCAAGGCGCGGTGTCCCTAATGCTAGAATCATGGAAATTTGTGGTAGTGCCTTACAACCTGCAGGAATTATTATTCTTGTCACTGGTGCCGGTGGGGTATTTAAACAAGTATTAGTTGATTCAGGAGTAGGTACTGCACTAGGTAATTACTTAGCTGGCTCAGGATTACCGATTGTAATACTCGCTTTTGTATTATCAGCCGCTGTGCGGGTTATTCAAGGCTCTGCGACAGTAGCTATGCTTACAGCGTGTGGCTTAATTATTCCAATGCTTCAGCCTTTAGGCCTTGATGGAGCGCAGCTTGCCGCTGTCACTATCGCTATTGGTGGGGGCTCTATTGTGCTCTCCCATGTAAACGACTCAGGATTTTGGTTAGCGAGTCGCTATCTCGGTTTGAGCGAAATGCAAACTCTTAAAACGTGGACGGTAATGGAAACTATTATTGGTACTGTTGGCGCACTTGTCGCTATGATTATTTCTCTGTTTTTGTAAAATTACAGTATGTAGAGTTATCATCACACATATAAAAATTACCTGAGCCTTTTGTTATTTAGGCTCAGGTAATTAGGCACAGGTAATTAGGCTCATATAATTAGAGTATTTAAACACTTTCACTATTAAGCGACAATTACGGTGGCCGGTCTAGCGA
>NZ_AUTI01000019.1:0-7355 GCF_000497995.1 Pseudoalteromonas sp. TB25 | reverse complement strand
GATACCGTGATCATCGCGGCCGATATAACACTAAAAATAACCACGTTAGCCCAGTTATAGAGCTTGGTCATTGAGTTACCAGCAATTTTGTTTAAGTAGTTATATAAACTTAAGCGGGTTTCTACTGCAATGGGTGCAGTAATCAGCCACCAAGAACACATTGCTAACAGGTTACCTATTAATAAACCCAGTAGAATGTCGATGGTTGAAGCGCCTAATGCAACAAACGTTGCACCAATAACAAATTCAGTAGCCGCAACATGTTCGCCGGCGTATAGCCCTGCAAAATGCTTCCAGCCGTGAAGCTTATTATTAGCAACAGGAAGTTGCTCTTCGTTTACATCTTTAAATGTTTGTGTGTGTGGACTCGTTGCCATGGTATTTCCTATTGTTAACAGCAAAGCATTTGATACCAATCTGCATAACTATTTGAATAATTTAACGAGTTAAATTACCCCATAACGTCGTTAAAAATTTTATATTTAGAACAACTAGATATAAAAATTTTTGCCTAGTTACAGTGCAATTTTCTTATCGTTAAATAAACCCCATATTCAAGCAGATTGGTATAGTACCTAAATACTTTGCCTTTTATAATTTGGCTTATAAACGCATGATGTTTTGCCATGTTTTGTTTTATTTTTAGTAAAGCAAAACCATCTACATTTATATTTTGCGTTTGCTTGCCTGTCAGTGTGTAAGGCGAGCAAATCGCGTTTAAAACTTTGTTTATTTAAAAAGCTGCGTGTTTACTGCTTTTTAAGTGCAGGGTATGCACTTAAAAAATCTTGCCAATGCGTTAAATGATCAACATTTGGGTAAGCACTGTGTACATGATTAACAGAGCCTTGCATATGTTGCCCACCGCTGTAATGCAGTACTTGCATATTGGCGTCAATTCCTGCATTTACGCCGGCTTTACTGTCTTCAATTACTAAGCAATGCTCTGGCTTTACACCCATTTGCTTAGCTGCATGTAAAAATAAATCAGGCGCCGGTTTACCACGCTTAACTTCGCTGCTGGTAAAAACCGTATCGCTAAAGTACTTACTTAAACTCACTACGCTCAACGCTTTTGCGGTGCGTGCTGGGCTACTGCTTGTAGCTATACAAATAGGCACAGCTAAATTGTTAAGTACGTCTTCTATACCATCAGTCGTGGTTAGTCCGGTTTCAAATTCGTTTAATAGTGCCTCGCGGTAGTCACCTTCAAAGCTTTCAGGAAGAGTGACATTAAATGCATCCGCTATTTTTTGGCTTACTGTTTTAAAGTTGCAGCCTAAAAAGTGTTGCTGTACATAAGCGCGGTCAATCTCAACGCCTTTTTCAACAAGCATATTAATGAGTACTTGTGCGCTTAAAATTTCGCTATCAATAACAACGCCATCACAATCAAATATCACTAGCTCAATATTAGTATTCATCTTGTCACCTTATTAACACTGTTTGGTTTAGCTAATTTAAGTATAACGAGTTAAGCGCGATTAATATTGTGCAACTTTTTAGTGCAACTCAGTAATGGGCATAAGCTCACTGGTTGAGCATATTCCCTTTATTGTGCGAATATGTCAACACACTGTAAGTATAAAACGCACCAGCTTGGTGAAAATACCGCCAGATAAAACTAAAAACCTTTGTATTTAATAAATTTTATAAAAGCATATTGCGACTAAGGTCGTAGTAAAAAAAATTACATTAATGTAAAAAGTGTATCTGCAAATTCATCTCATCTGTTTTACAAATCACATCAATCTAATTAATCAGTTTTACCGAAGTTAATAAAATTAATACTATCGTTAACAGATTAACAGCCTGCACCACTGCCGGCACTTTTAAATAGATGAGGTCGACAATGAATACTCAAATAAACAAAACAAAATTAACACTAACTGCACTGGCACTTGCAATGGCATTATCGGCAAGCGCAGCAACAACTCTTACTAAAGATAACGGCGCAGCTGTTGGCGACAACCAAAATTCAATTACTGCTGGCGAACGTGGCAGTGTATTACTAGAAGACGTGCAACTAATTCAAAAACTGCAACGCTTTGCACGTGAGCGTATTCCTGAGCGTGTTGTGCATGCTCGTGGTACCGGCGCACACGGTGTGTTTGTAGCATCAAAAGAGCTAGACGATTTAACAATTGCAGCACCGTTTGCACAAGCTGGTAAAGAAACAGACGTATTTGTTCGTTTTTCATCGGTAATTCACTCAAAAGGCAGCCCAGAAACACTGCGTGACCCACGTGGCTTTGCAACTAAGTTTTACACAGACCAAGGTAACTGGGATTTAGTAGGTAACAACTTACCGGTGTTCTTTATTCGCGATGCGATTAAATTTCCAGACATGGTTCACTCGTTAAAGCCATCACCGGTTGATAACATTCAAGATCCTAACCGCGTATTTGACTTTTTCTCGCACGAACCAGGTTCTACACAAATGCTAACGTGGGTTTACAGCGACTACGGTACACCAGCAAGTCTTCGTAAAATGGACGGTTGGGGTGTACATGCATACAAAATGATTAACAAATCGGGCGATGTTAAATACGTTAAGTTTCATTGGGTAAGCCAACAAGGTATTGATAACCTTGACGCAAAAGAAGTAGCTAAAGTGCAAAGCCAAGACTTCCAACACTTAACACGCGACCTTTACAGCGAAATTGGCAAAGGCAATTTCCCTAAATGGGATCTGTACATTAAAACGCTTGATCCATCGCAGCTTGATGACTTTGATTACAACCCGTTAGATGCAACAAAAATGTGGTTAGACATTAAAGAAACTAAAGTAGGAACAATGACCCTAAACCGTATGCCAACTAACTTCTTCCAATCTACGGAACAAGTAGCAATGGCACCGGCAAACATTATTCCAGGTATTGAGCCATCAGAAGACAGACTATTACAAGGTCGTATGTTTTCTTACGCTGATACACAAATGTACCGCCTAGGTGCTAACCACCAGCAACTGCCAATTAACCGTGCAAAAGTTGAAGTGGTTAACTACAACCAAGACGGCGCAATGAATATTGGTAACACTACAAGCAATGTGAACTACCAGCCAAGCCAAGAAAACGTAGCTGAAAACCCAATTGCACGTAGAAGTAACACAGAGCTAAAAGGCTTTGTACAACAAGCTGCGATTAAAAAACAGCAAAACTTCGCGCAAGCTGGTGTTATATACCGTGGTTTTAGCAAGCAAGAACGTACAAACCTAATTAATAACCTAGCAGGCGATTTAGGCAAAGTGCAAAACAGCAGTGTTAAACACAAAATGCTTAGCCACTTTTACAAAGCTGATAGTGAGTACGGTACACGCTTAACTAAAGCTGTAAACGGCGACCTTAAAATGGTTAAACAACTAGCCGCTAACTTATAAGCAACTAGTTAAAAGCAATTAGTCCCAACTAAATAGCTATTTAAACCACAATCATGAGGAAGGAATAAACCCTTCCTCTTTTATAAGAGACAATTATTATGCGTAATTTATTAATTATAGTCGCTCTATTTCTGAGCTTTACCAGTAGCGTTTACGCTCAAAATACATCAGATACACAAACACCCAGTACGCAATCTGAAACCCAACATTCTGCAAAAACTCAATACGATAGTTTATTTGCTTATTACTTTGCCGCAGCACGCACAAACGACACAGCTGTAATAGAGCAATTTGTAGATGCCGGTATTCCTATCGACAGCTACAACAATAAAGGCTACACCGCGTTAATGATTGCTACTTACCATGGTAATAAAAACACGGTTAACACACTTTTACACTTAGGCGCTAATGCCTGTCTAGAAGATAACCGTGGCAACACAGCGCTAATGGCCGCTATTTTTAGAGGTGAATTTAGTATAGCTAAAACACTCGTATCACTTGATTGCGACAACGCGCATCAAAACAAAGCCGGTCAAACAGCAGAGCAATTTGCACAAACATTTGGTCAACAAAAAGTTATAGAGTTACTAGCGCAGGTAAATAATGCAAAATAATCTGCACGCAACAAAAAGCCCTAAAATAATAGGGCTTATTTTTAATAAAATTAGTCTTATGTTGCAGACGCTATTTGAGGTTGTTTAGGCTTTTCTCGCGTTACAAAGTAGCAAATTAGCGAGCCCACTGTTACCAGTACAACCCCCTGCCAAAACGAAGCACTCAGCGTAATAGATAAATACAACGCCGAAATAATAGTAGAAAACACCGGTGTAAAGTACGAAAGTGTTCCCAAAAGCATTAAGTTACCGCCAATAATAGCTTGATTCCACAGTGCATAACCGCTCCCCACTACTACACCAGCTAATAGCAACGTTATGCTTGAGCTGAGTGAAAACGTTAATGGTGCTTCATTACTAAAACCATATTGCGCCCACAAACTCATTGCCGTGACAGTAAAAAATAACGTAATAGCATTTTTACCATTACTCAGCTTTTGCGTAACTACGCAATAAATAGCCCATATAAACGCTGCAGCTAATGCCATTAAGTAAGTAGCAGGATTATCAGCAAAGTTAGTAACAAGCGTATCGAGTGACATTTTTTGATCGCCTGTAATACACCAAGCAACGCCTAAAAAAGCAATGATCATGCTTGGGTAAACCCAGAAACTTACTTTTTTACGACCAATAATAATAGAGAGCAGTATAGTCAGCGTGGGCCATAAATAATTAATAACCGCCATTTCCATTGCCTGATGACGGCTATTTGCCATACCAATAGAAAGCGCCAAGCAAATTTCGTACGATACAAATAATAAAGTACCTATTACCAAGTAACGTTTCGAAAAACCACTAAACTTGGGCACTCCCATAACCAAAATTAAAAATATCGCACTGACAGAATACATAGCCGCCGCACCACCAATGGGGCTAAACAACTCAGAAATATCCCGTAGTAATGCAACTAAGCAACTCCACAGTAATATGGCCGCGACTCCATAAAGCGTGTATTTATTTTTGCTTATAAAATCCATTTGCCAATCCAAAAGTACTACTCGTAAATTTGAAACTAAACTAACAGTAATTATTTAATTAAACAATAAGGGTCTGTTGTTCTTTCAAGGTTGAATTTGCAGCAGTCTGTTTGGTATTTAGGCAAGGCAGAGCCTATATAGTGTGGTTATTCCCCATTAATGGGCGATAACGTAGCATTAATGCCAAACAGGCGCTGCCCAAAGGGTTCTTCCTAGGGGCTACTTACTCTTTGTTGCTCGGTTTTTACTTAGCCCACTAGGTTACAAATCTCGCGCCGCGATTAAATAGCCCCTAGTTTGAACAAATTTTAATCCGCAAAGATCAACAGACCCTAAAGTTAATAGCTTAAACCTCTCATTTGTTTTGAGCATTCACCCTTTTTAGTAATTGACCTTTTGGTCAGTAAAGCTACAATCAATCAATACGTTAAACACGCAAACTTTATAATGACCACACAAATAAAGCCAAATAAAAAAGAAGTCACACGCGAGAAAAACCAAAAACTAATTTTAGATGCCGCCGAGCAATTGTTTTCGCAATTAGGTTACGACGGAGCAAGTATGAGCATGGTTGCTAAAGAAGCGCAGGTGCCAAAAGCTAATATTTTGTATTACTTTAAAAGTAAGGATGGTCTGTACGAGTCTGTGATTGACCGCATAATAGCTAATTGGAACTTAGGGCTCGATAACGTCACAATTAACGACGATCCAGCTACCGTGCTTTATAACTATATTAAAAGCAAAGTAATACTGGCCGTAAATCAGCCAATGCAATCTCGCTTATTTGCCAGTGAAATACTGCGCGGTGCACCCTATTTACAAAACTACTTTAGAACCAATACCCGCCCTTGGGTTAAACAAAAGGTTGATGTACTTCAAGCATGGATGGACGCTGATAAAATGGATAAGGTTGATCCCTACCATTTGCTCTTTACTATTTGGTCTACCACGCAATATTACGCCGACTTTCAGGCTGAGGTTTTACTCGTAATGAACAAATTAGAGTACGACGAAACCGATGTGGCACAAATTACGCAATCAATTGCCCACATAATTTTAAAAGGTATTGGTCTTAAAATACCTGAGCAAAGTGAGACTTAACCCATGACATCCTTTACTACACCCGATTTATTTGACGATCATCGCGATAACGTGCAAGTAGCAGACAGCGGCCTTTATCACTTTGGTAAAAAAACCACGTTTTATGGCAAAGTAGTTACCGTTACCTGCCCAGAAGACAACTCTTTTGCCGCCGATATATTGCATGAAAATGGTGAAGGTAAAGTATTGGTTATAAACGGGTTTGCGAGCAAACGCTTTGCGTTTATAGGCGATATTATGGCTGAGCGTGCCCTAAATAATGGCTGGGAAGGCGTAATAATAAATGGCTGTTGCCGAGATATAGAAATACTCGCCACGATGAACTTACCTGTAATGGCGCTAGGCTCTACACCGCGTAGTACCTTAAAGCGCGGCTTTGGTGATAAAAACCAAGCAGTTACTATGCTTAGCACTACTATTGAACCTAACGATTGGGTTTTCGCCGATATTAACGGTTTAATCATCAGTAAAACGCCCCTTATTTAGCACTCAAAACCATATAAATAGAGACCAACTTGGTGCATCTGCGCACCAAGTTGGTTTGTTTTAGCTCATTTTAATCTCACTATTTCTACAGCCCACATTTACAAATCTCATACAACCCAACAAAACCTGACCAGTTGGACAGGATTTTAATTTATGGCATTCCTCTTGCTTAGTCTAAGCACTATAAAATCAAAACTACCGATTAAAAAGCGGAGCCTTAGCAATTGCATTAAATTAGTGATCTATTATAACGCGAAGAAAATGACGCAGTGAGTGCGCTATTTAATCCGATAAAATGATCATGTTTTTAATAAAATTGGTATTCATAATAATAATAACCAGCCCGCTTTTTAATCACTCTTAACTTAATAAGTAAGTACTTGGTCAGTTTTATAATAATGAGCTGCAAATGAGTGATAAAAAAAACAACAAAGGTATATTTTGCAATCACGGTCCTACCCTGTGGCAAACAAACCACTCTGGAGTGCTTGCAAACAATCGCTTAGCTGTAAAAGATGTATTTGCAGTAAAGGGCGAGCGTAACAGCGCAGGCAACCCACACTGGTTTAAAACAGCTAAACCGGCTCAAAATACGGCAAGCTCGGTTAATAAGCTCATGACCGCTGGTTGTAACTTTATAGGCTTTACCCATACTGACGAGCTGGCTTATAGCTTAGAGGGTAATAACATACATTATGGCGCTGCGCAAAATCCTAAATTAAAAGGGCATGCTTGCGGTGGTTCGAGTATGGGGTCTGCTGCTGCAGTTGCTGCTAACTTAGCTGATATTGGCTTAGG
>NZ_AUTI01000018.1:0-3168 GCF_000497995.1 Pseudoalteromonas sp. TB25 | reverse complement strand
CTAGTTCTAAACGGCTAGTTGCAGCTTGTTGTTCATTTAAGCTTGGGTGTTTTAATAGAAGTTCGTGAATTTTTATTGCGCGGTCTAATTCACCTCTACGGCGAAACATGGTGGCAAGTGTAGAATAGTGTTCAACCGAGTCGGCTGAAACTTCAAGTAAGTTGATTAAATGCTCTAAGCCTTGATCTTCTTCTCTATCGAGTAGAAATTTTAAGCCTTTGCTATATTCAGAAGTGATCTGACGATTAAGTTGATGAGCTTGGTTTTTAGCACTGTTTTTACCCATAATCCAACCGTAACCAGCGGCAACGGGTAATAGTAAAAACAAAAGCTCAATCATAGTTAGGTGTCTTTATTCGCGGCAAGCTTTTTTTTATCTTTTTCAGGCGCTAATTGCTTTTTTAAGCGGTAGTTTTGCCACTTTAATTGCGAAAACAATTTAAAGCTAATAAAACAACCAATCAAAACACCTAATAAAAAGCAGATACTTATTATTACAGCTAAAGGTAGCGTATTACTGGCTATAATGTAATTTACTTGTACTAACTGTGGGTTTTGTGACCCTAATACAAATGCACTGATAAGGCATAGTGCAGCCAGAATAATTTTTAATACCTTGAACAAGTAACTACTCCACTAAGTTAACTAGGCAATGCTTTCATTCACGCGGTCGCGTAATTCTTTGCCTGGTTTAAAATGAGGTACATGCTTTCCTTCAAGCTCAACTGTATCGCCAGTCTTAGGATTACGACCTGTGCGAGGAGCGCGGAAATGCAAAGAGAAACTACCAAAACCTCTGATCTCAATACGATCTGAAGTAGATAATGAGCCGGCCATTTGTTCAAGAATTTCTTTTACAGCATTCTCAACATCTTTCACTGGAACGTGTGCGTGTTGTTCCGCAAGTATTTCTATCAATTCTGACTTAGTCATAGCGTTTCCTTAAAAAGAGATATAGGAAGGGCAAAAAATGCCCTCCCAACTAAAAACTAATTATATATTAGTCTTTTTGTGCATTTGCGAAAGCAGCTGCCATTGCGTTTTCAAACACTGGCTCTTCTTTCTTAAGCTTCTCTAGTACTTCTTTCTCTTCTGCTTCGAAAAGAGCTTTTACAGATAAGCTTAAAGTGCGGTTCTTACGATCAACACCAACGTATTTAACTTCAATCTCGTCGCCTACAGAAACAACAGTAGTTGCATCTTCAACGCGCTCTTGAGCGATATCAGCTACACGGATGTAACCTTCAACGCCTTCGATAAGTTCAACAGTTGCGCCTTTCGCATCAACTTCAGTCACTTTACCTTTAACAATAGCACCTTTTTTGTTTGCATCAAGGTAGTTATTGAATGGGTCAGCTTCGATTTGCTTAACACCTAGAGAGATACGTTCACGCTCTGGGTCAACTTGCAATACGATAGCAGTGATTTCGTCGCCTTTCTTGAATTCACGTACAGCTTCTTCGCCAGGTGTATTCCAAGAAATGTCTGAAAGGTGTACAAGACCGTCAATACCACCGTCAAGACCGATAAAGATACCGAAGTCAGTGATTGATTTGATCTTACCAGTAACTTGATCGCCTTTGTTTTGTAGACGAGCAAATTCCTGCCAAGGATTAGCAATACATTGCTTAAGACCAAGAGAAATACGACGACGTTCTTCGTCAATTTCTAAAACCATAACTTCAACAGTGTCGCCAAGGCTTACAACTTTTGAAGGATGGATGTTCTTGTTAGTCCAATCCATTTCAGAAACGTGTACTAAACCTTCAACGCCTTCTTCGATTTCCACGAAACAGCCGTAATCTGTAAGGTTAGTAACACGACCAGAAAGTTTAGAACCTTCTGGGTAACGACCAGCGATAGCTGCCCATGGATCTTCACCAAGCTGTTTAAGGCCTAGAGAAACACGAGTTTTATCTTTGTCGAATTTTAGAACTTTAACTGCGATTTCGTCGCCAACATTAACGATTTCTGAAGGGTGCTTAACACGCTTCCAAGCCATATCAGTAATGTGTAGTAGACCATCAACACCACCAAGGTCAACGAATGCACCGTAGTCAGTAAGGTTCTTAACGATACCTTTAACTTCTTGGCCTTCAACAAGGTTAGCAAGAAGCTCTTCACGTTCTTGTGAGTTTTCAGATTCGATAACTGCACGACGTGAAACAACAACGTTGTTACGTTTTTGGTCAAGCTTGATTACTTTAAATTCAAGCTCTTTGCCTTCAAGGTGAGTTGTGTCACGTACTGGACGAACATCAACAAGTGAACCAGGTAGGAAAGCACGGATTGAATCAACTTCAACTGTGAAACCGCCTTTAACTTTACCGTTGATAACACCAGTAACAGTCTCTTGCTCTTCACATGCTTTCTCAAGACGGATCCATGCTTCGTGACGCTTAGCTTTCTCACGAGAAAGGATAGTTTCACCGAAACCGTCTTCAATTGCATCTAGTGCAACATCTACTTCGTCGCCTACAGCAACTTCTAGTTCACCAGCAGCATTTTTGAACTGCTCTGCAGGGATAGCACTTTCTGATTTAAGACCAGCATCTACAAGTACAATGTTATTCTCGATAGAGATTACTGTACCTTTAACGATAGAGCCTTGCTCTGCTTCAAAACCCTTTAAGCTTTCTTCAAATAACTGCGCAAAATTTTCTGACATACGAATATACGTCTCATATATTAATACCAATAAGCAACCATGCTGCATGGGGTTGTTAAAATAGCACTGGCATCCTGCTGGCGCATAAAATGTGTTTAGCTTCGTTTAGGAAGCTTACCTTCAGAGATAGCAATATCCAATAAAGTTATTACCTTATCAAACACTTGCTGTGCATTAAGATCGCTAGTATCGATCTCAATAGCATCCTCTGCAGGTACAAGCGGAGCAACGGTGCGATTCATATCGCGCTCGTCACGAGCTTGAATGTCCTGTAATAGACCACTTAGTGTAACATCAAGGCCGCGCGTATTCAACTCAACAAAGCGTCTACGAGCACGCTCTTGTGCACTGGCTGTTAAATATATTTTTAACGGCGCATCTTGAAAAACCACAGTGCCCATATCACGGCCATCGGCAATTAAGCCATTTTCAGTGCGAAATGCACGCTGGCGACGTAATAACGCTTCACGAACGCGAGGTAATGCTGCAACTTTTGAAGC
>NZ_AUTI01000017.1:0-1109 GCF_000497995.1 Pseudoalteromonas sp. TB25 | reverse complement strand
CTTTAAGCCAATATAAACGACCGGCCGTAGAGAAACACAATATAGTATCGTGTGTATTTGCAACTAATAGACGTTCGATGAAATCTTCATCTTTCATCTTCGTTGCTGACTTACCTTTACCACCACGACGCTGTGCTTCGTAATCAGACAATGCTTGATACTTCACATAACCTTCGTGAGAAAGCGTTACTACTACGTTTTCTTCGGTAATTAAGTCTTCAAGGCTGATATCGTGAGCAGCTGCATTAATTTCAGTGCGACGCTCATCACCATATTGCTCTTTAATTTCAACTAGCTCGTCACGTATAACTTCCATTAAACGCTCAGGAGTTGCCAAAATATAAAGTAGTTCAGCAATTAGTTCTAATAACGCTTGGTATTCGGTCAAGATTTTTTCGTGTTCAAGACCTGTTAGCTTATGTAAACGCAAATCAAGAATTGCTTGAGCTTGTTGCTCAGAGATATAATATTGACCATCGCGAATACCAAGTTCGCTTGCTAACCAATCTGGACGAGCAACATTGTCTTCACCTGCTTTTTCAAGCATACCTTGTACATTACCTAATTCCCACGGACGCGCTGTTAAAGCAATTTTAGCTTCAGCAGGTGTAGGGGATTTACGAATAAGTTCGATAATTGGGTCAATGTTCGCAAGCGCAATCGCTAAGCCTTCAAGCGTGTGTGCACGGTCACGGGCTTTACGTAAATCAAATACTGTACGACGAGTTACTACTTCACGACGGTGAATAATAAACTCTTCTAACATTTCTTTTAAATTGAAACATTTAGGTTGGTTATTAATTAGCGCAACCATATTCATACCAAACACAGTTTGTAACTGAGTTTGTGAATACAAGTTGTTTAAAATAACTTCGCCTACGTCACCACGTTTGATTTCAATAACGATACGCATACCGTCTTTATCTGATTCATCACGTAGCGCACTAATACCTTCAATTTTCTTATCTTTAACCAGCTCAGCAATTTTTTCAATTAAACGAGCTTTATTAACTTGATAAGGAATTTCGTGAACGATGATTGTTTCACGGCCTGTTTTTTCATCGGTTTCGATGTCGGCGCGTGCACGCATGTACACTTTACCACGGCCA
>NZ_AUTI01000016.1:0-803 GCF_000497995.1 Pseudoalteromonas sp. TB25 | reverse complement strand
AAGCCATAACGTGATTGAAAAAGACGGCCTAATACCGTTGGCTCCGCCTTTTGATACCATAGGTTGGCTTACCCAAAGCGCCGAGCTATTAAGCGATGTAGGTAATGTACTGCTACCAAATCAAGCTATTAATAACGTTGATACCTTAGTTATTTGCGAGCCGTTATTTGAACTCGTTGACCCTGTTTTACAAGCCCCACTTAAACAATTGCTTGAAAAAACCAAGCCTAATTTTAAGCACCATAAAGAATTTGAACTACCTAACAGCAGCTTATTAAATGAACTTGCTGATAGTTTTAGAGTACTGCAAGGGCGAGCAATCGCAAAAACGCATAAAGACTGGCTTCAATTGCCGGGGCAACTTCCCCAGTTTGCTCCAGCAATTGCGGCACGTTTTAATATGGCGCTTGCCCTAACTGTTCAAGAAGAACAAGAAGCACTAAAAGTACAAACCCAATGGCAAACACTAATAGCTAAAAACCTAAATACAAACAGCTGTTTATTTTTGCCAACCACCCCCACAACCGCACCTAAATTAGGCGCCGACACAAGCGCCTTACGCATGCAAATTATTACGCTTTCGGCAATTGCAGGGCTTAGTGGCTCAGCGCAAGTGCATTTACCGCTGGCTGATTTAGCAAATGATCATCCGTATGGTTTTTCATTAATGATGAGCCACGGTAACGATAAAAGCCTACTTGCTTGCGTTAAGCACCTAGCTGCACACTTTAAACAGGACACACCGGCATGACCACACACAACATTGCATTTACCGCGTCTCATTTTTCGGCCACTGAGGCGGG
>NZ_AUTI01000015.1:0-2403 GCF_000497995.1 Pseudoalteromonas sp. TB25 | reverse complement strand
CTGCTAAATTGCCTTCCATCTTATTTACTAGCTCAATTTTATGGCCAGCATTTTCTACTGCATCTAAAATGCTTGTTGGCATTTGTAAGCCGTCAGGCGCGACCATCGAAAACTTTACATTTTTATAATGGCACAATAGTTTAGATAAAGAATGCACTGTGCGGCCATACTTTAAATCGCCCACAAGCGCTATATGCATACCATCAATATTTTGACCAAAACGATGTAATTCGCGCTCAATGGTTAATAAGTCAAGTAATGCTTGAGTAGGGTGCTCATTTGGGCCGTCGCCGCCATTAATAACCGGCACAGTACAGCCGTCAGCAAATTCACTAACTGAGCCTGCATCAGGATGGCGCATAGCAACAGCGTCAGCATAAGCTGAAATAACGCGGGCGGTATCGTAAAGAGACTCACCTTTAGCAAGGGCTGAACTTTGCATACCTGTAGTTTCACGTACGCCACCGCCAAGTAAGTTAAAGGCGGTGCCAAAGCTAACTCGTGTACGAGTGCTCGGTTCAAAAAACAAATTAGCTAAAATAGCGCCTTCTAGCACCGTAGTTTGCTTTTGCTTTTTAGCATAAGGCTCCATTTTTTTTGCTACTGCAAAAATACGTTCAATGCAGTCTCTGTCTAGCTGATTTACAGACAGTATATGCTCACCTTGGAAACTTAACATGGGGTTATTCCTAATCAGTCAAATGGGCGCGATAATCCATAAATGGAGCACGCAATCGCGCGTGTTAAAGCAAGTATTGTAAATTGCAGCGAAGTTTAACATGCGCCGCAAAGCTTATAAATTAGGTTTTATTACCGCAAGTGCCACTATGATGAGCAACGCAATAACTGGGAGCTCATTAAAAATACGGTAAAAGCGGTCTGTCTTAGTGTTGCGGTCATGTTTAAAGTCATTTAATAACTTAAAACAGTAGCCGTGGTATATATATAATATGATCACCAGCACTAGCTTATAGTGCAACCACATACTGTATCTAAACCAATCACGACCATATTCAACAATGGTCAATACACCAAATACAGCGGTTAATACAGCAAATGGGGTAACGAAATAAAGTAGTCTGCGCTCCATAACTTTTAACATAGAGTTGCATGATCTTTCCTCGCTCATAGCGTGATATACAAATAATCGAGGCAAGTAAAAAATACCGGCAAACCACGCAATCATAAAAAATATGTGGAGTGTTTTATAAATCAATAATGCGCTCATAATAGTCCTTATTGTTTAAAGTAAGCTGTTACGAATGGTTAAAATATGATGAATTTGATCCCAGCGTAATAGCCCCATAATTTGTTGATTATCTAAAAGGTTATAAACGTAAAGCGCGCCACTTCTTTTATCTTTTAGGATATCGAAAGCATCGGCTAGGGTGGCCTGACTACTGATGCCCTGCAAGCTAATATAATTTATATTTATTGTTTCATTAGACATTAGCGTTAAATCGTATTCAGCGAGACGATAGCCATTTTCTTCGTCAAAAACAATTAACGGAGTTTGGCTATCCATGGCATCTAATGTGCTTTTTATTTGCACTTTGTCGTCAGAATAAAGCAATTTAAAGTCTTCATCCATATCATCCATTATCCCCACTTTTTGTAATGCTTCGGTAGCGGGAGATACATGGTACGGTAATCCCTGAAAATCTAGTTGCTGCAAAAATATGGAGCGATTTCCAAAAAACTGTAATGCTGTTACATAGGCCGTGGTGATCACAAGCATAGCTGGAACAATTATTTCAGGTGACGATGTAAGCTCCATGACCGTTGTTAAAGCAGCTAGTGGTGCATGCAATGTGGCGGCCATTAATCCGGCCATACCTAAAACTCCATAAGTACCCGCTATATCAGTGCCAGGACTAATAAACTGAGCAAAAAAAGCCATTAATGTACCAATTAATACGCCAAGTCCAATTACCGGACCAATTAAACCGCCCGGAATACCCAAACCGATAGCAAACAATGTAGCAAGTAGTTTAGCGATTAAAATAGTTGTGAGTAGCTTTACGTCATCAGGAGATTCAACCGCGATAGTTATTGCGCTCATACCAGAGCCCATAGCATGAGGCACTGCGTAAGCTATTAAGCTGGCAATGCACCCTGCAATTAATAAACGAGGGAACATACTTAAAGGTTTAAATGTTTTAATAATTAGCATTAAGTTTTGATTAAAGCTAAATGCAATTGCACCCAGCGCCATGCCGCATAATATTAAATAAGGGTAATGCCAACCACTCAATGGCGCTATGGTAATGAGCGCAAGCTCTGAGCCTTCACCAAAAACAAACTGTGTGGCCAGTGCGCCAGTAACAGCGGCAAGCATGATAGGTACAAATATATGTACTTTATATTCACGAAGTACCACTTCCATTACAAAAATAACGGCTG
>NZ_AUTI01000014.1:0-912 GCF_000497995.1 Pseudoalteromonas sp. TB25 | reverse complement strand
CCGCTACTTTTTTGTCGTTTTTTGAAAGGTTCATGGCGGTACCTTCACCGCCAGGACCCGTGCCAATAATTATTGCATCATATTGGTATGTCACGGGTACTTTTTTTTGTTCTGGTTGTTTGGCCACAGCCACTCCTAAATTAATTAAAAGAGGCTTTTAATAACCTCGCATTAAGTGCTAGCCATGCCTGTTTTTGATTTTCCCAGGCGGCTTCCAACTCATGGTATTGTGCCATTAATGCTGAGCGTTCACACTGCTTTGCCATGTTATTTTTTTTAACTTCTAACACTTGTTTTTGTAGTGAACAATAATTTTGCAGTTTTTTCAGCAGTAAATCGTACTCTTGTTGTAATAATGTAATCTTATCTTGTGCTAAAGGCAATTTTGCAAGACGCGTTTGCGTTTTGCTCATTAGCGTTTCAGCCTTTGCTTTTTCGATACGTTCAACAGGTGTACGCTTCAATTTATTAGCTAAACCAACAGCTGCTAAAGAGCGGATCATCCATTTTGTTGGATCGTAATGAAACCATTTAATACCATTACGGTAGTCGCTTGCAAAAATATGGTGGAAGTTGTGATACCCCTCACCGTATGTAAATAACGCTAAAAAGCCGTTATCGCGTGCCGTATTTTTTTCGGTGTATGGGCGAGAGCCCCAAATATGTGCAACCGAATTTATAAAAAAGGTAAAGTGTTGGCTTAGTACTAAGCGTAGTAAACCTGCAAGAATTAACATACCCCACACATCACCAACTAATAAACCAAGCGCAAGAGGCAAACCGACGTTCATAGCAATAGCTAGTTTCAAGTAGTGCTTATGTTGCCACATAACGACTTTATTTCGTTGTAAATCACGACAATTACTATAGTCGTTGTAGCTATCGCCTTGGTAGTCACGTAACATCCAGCCG
>NZ_AUTI01000013.1:0-2404 GCF_000497995.1 Pseudoalteromonas sp. TB25 | reverse complement strand
GCCGCTTGTGCGCTGTAAAACTTGCGTGCTCTACGGTTGTAACTAGCAGAGTAAGCCATGAAGTTGTGGTAAACCCAGGCGACGAAGTGCATGTATCACTAAGTACCTCGCACCCATTAGCGGTTTATAAACAAAAAGCTTAACTACCTTGTAACTTACATAAACCAAAAAAGCCCATATATGGGCTTTTCAATAGGTATTGCTATGTAGGTTACTAACTAAAGTCGAAGCACTACCACTCAAACATGTAGGCCATTTTACTTATTGTTTTTAGCGGCACATTATGTGAGTTTCGTTTAGCGTATAGGTGCTGCATAGCTTTGTCTTTTACTTCACCCACTATCACTTCTTTTACTTGATAACCTAAAGCAACGGCAGCTTGAGAGTAAGCTATAAATTCCCACTTTTTAATATTGGTGTTATCTACAATCACCAATGGAATGCCTTGAGCAAGTGCATTTATAAAGCGCGCCAAATTTAAATTATGAAATTGTGGTAACTTAAATTTATCGAAATGATATTCGCCCTGCTCATTATTAAAGTAATCATCAGTTGAGCAAATTAGATACTGACTTTCGTCGGCTCCACCTAATTCGTCAGCAAGGCTTTGCGCGTAGTAAGACTTACCACTTCCTGGTAGTCCTCGTAAAATAAAAACTTGTTTCATAGCATCGATTTTTTAAGGGTGAATAAATATTAATTTAGTTTGGATGTTAATAATGCCACAAAATCATTAAATTTCAGAGCAACAAATCATAATAGTGGCAATTAAACTCTAAAAACTGTTTAAAAATAAACCGCATGCATAAAAACTTTTAAAGAGTTGCCCACAATAGTTTTTTTATTTAACTTTACTAGGTAAGATACAGGGTTCAAGTGCAGCGCCGTTTATGTGCAATTTATGCCCGAGTGTTGCGCACAGTTAAAATAAAATAGTTAGGCAACTTATATCATTGGAGTGAAGATGAGCCATTTAGCGATTTCAGAGCTATTAAAAGGCAATGTTGCGGTAGACAGCCAAGTAACAATTAAAGGCTGGATCCGTACTCGCCGCGATTCAAAAGCAGGAATTTCATTTTTAGCCGTTCATGACGGTTCGTGTTTTGATCCTATTCAAGCGGTAGTTCCTAATTCACTGAATAATTATGATGAAGTTACTAGCTTAACAGCCGGTTGTTCTGTGTCGGTTACTGGTGTTTTAGTTCAATCTGCTGGCCAAGGTCAATCTTACGAAATTCAAGCTAACTCAGTGACTGTATTAGGTTGGGTAGAGAACCCAGATTCATACCCAATGTCGGCAAAACGCCACAGCATTGAGTACTTACGTGAGCACGCTCACCTTCGCCCTCGTACAAATATGATTGGCGCGGTAACTCGTGTACGTAACTGTTTAGCACAAGCTATTCACCGTTTTTACCACGAGCAAGGCTTTTACTGGATCAGCACGCCAATCATTACGGCAAGTGACTGTGAAGGTGCTGGCGAAATGTTCCGTGTATCAACGCTTGATATGCAAAACTTACCACTTACAGACAAAGGCGAAGTTGATTACAGCGAAGATTTCTTCGGTAAAGAAGCATTCCTTACTGTATCTGGTCAGTTAAATGGCGAAACTTACGCGTCTGCAATGTCAAAAATTTATACATTTGGCCCTACATTCCGCGCAGAGAATTCAAATACATCTCGACACCTTGCAGAATTTTGGATGGTAGAGCCTGAAGTAGCGTTTGCTGATTTAGAAGATATAGCAAAACTTGCTGAAAACATGCTCAAGTATGTGTTTAAAGCCGTACTTGAAGAGCGCCGTGATGACATGGAATTTTTTGCACAACGTGTAGAAAAAACCGCAATTACGCGTTTAGAAGAATTTGTAGATAAAGACTTTGCACAAGTTGACTACACAGACGCTGTAGAAATCCTTAAAAACTGTGGCAAAAAGTTTGAGTACGCTGTTGAATGGGGCGTAGATTTACAGTCTGAGCACGAGCGTTACCTTGCAGAAGAGCACTTTAAAGCACCGGTAGTTATTAAAAACTACCCTCGTGACATTAAAGCATTCTACATGCGCCAAAACGAAGACGGTAAAACCGTTGCCGCAATGGACGTAGTAGCGCCTGGTATTGGCGAGATCATTGGTGGTTCACAACGTGAAGAACGCCTTGATGTGCTTGATGCACGTTTAGAAGAAATGGGCTTAAACAAAGAAGATTACAGCTGGTACCGCGATTTACGTAAATACGGTAGCGTGCCACATTCAGGCTTTGGTTTAGGCTTTGAACGCTTAGTTGCTTATGTAACAGGTATGGGCAACGTACGTGACGTTATTGCCTTCCCTCGTACTAAAGGCAGCGCAACTTACTAATACTAAGTTAGCCGTTTATAAATACTAAAAACCAGCCAATTG
>NZ_AUTI01000012.1:0-1192 GCF_000497995.1 Pseudoalteromonas sp. TB25 | reverse complement strand
TGGTTTATTTGGTTTAATAGCGGCCGTTATTTAATTCTAGCGACTAATAAAAAGCATAATCATTCTATTGCATTAAATAGTGTACTTACTGCGTTAAAAATTATTTGTATAGAATAACTACACGTTGTTATTTGTGCCTGTTATTGCACTACTTTTTAGCGAAATAATAGAGCACTAATTTGATGCAATTGGTATAACTTATTTTTTCAGGCTGTTATTATCGCCCCCATAATTTAGTCGTGTTTTTTTTAGGAGCAACGGTGAGCAAAACGTTAGCCAGTTATTATCAGCAAGCATACGCGTGCGATCAGCAACATTTTAATCAGTGTTTTTATTGTGGCTGTGAAGCGACAGAGCGCGATCATTGTCCGCCACTTCATATGCTACAAAGTATTGTTGATTTAGGTGAAGAGGCTGACTTTATCTCAATCCCTGCGTGTTATGAGTGCCACGCACTTTTACATAACGAAAGACTGATGACGATTGATGAGCGCTTTACCAAGCTTAAAAAAAAGCTCTCAAATAAATATGCTAAACCACTGCGCGTTTATAACATGTGGGAAGAAAGCGAACTTGGCGACATGAGCGACGAGTTTGCGCATAGTATTGCTGCGGGCATGAAATTAGGAAAAGAAGCCGCTGAGCGTTTAGCCTTTACGGGTTTTAGCTATGCCACAGAAGATGCCAAAGTAGCAGTGCGCGAAAAAACAAAAGAGTTTGATGTAGAAGGCATGATATTTACCGACTTTAAAGAGGCGTTAAATTACTGCATTAACGATTTAAATGTTCAAAAAAGCGACTTTTATAAAATTTTGGTTGAAGACTACCAAGGCGATTTTAATAAAGCATTGAGCCAGTATCGTCATCGTCATGACAAAGTTACTGCGGCTAAAGACGGTAATACACTTATTAAAGATTTTTCAAAGCTACATAAGCAAAACTCTGATTTTGTAACGCGTACGGTTAAGCACTTTATTAGTAAAGATCCCTCGCTTACCACCGAAGGTGCGCTTGAAAAGCTATATAACAATTATATAAAGAAATAATTACAGAAATTCATCTTAATTAACTGCGTTTTCACCTGTTTTTTTGGCTTTATCCTTTAGGTTTCGCTAAAGTAGCAAAAAAACAGGAGATCCAAACAACATGCAAAAATTTGCACCTTCTTTATTAGCGGTTGGCTTAGCTGCTG
>NZ_AUTI01000011.1:0-7861 GCF_000497995.1 Pseudoalteromonas sp. TB25 | reverse complement strand
CCACTGGCGGTCTTCGTCAATCAAAGTAACCAATGAAATAGAAACATTAAACATACGCTTGGCAATACGAGTAACACGATCAAATCGCTCTTCATGAGACGTATCTAGAATTTTTAATGCTCTAAGCGCGTGTAATCGCTCAGCTTCGTTATTTGGAATCTCAGGTTTAATCATTAAAGCTCTATTAATTTTAAATGTTTTATAAATTACGAAACTGGAGCGAATATTTTCGAGTATATAATCCGATAAACTTATTTAAACTATAAACAGTCTGCCTATTCAAACTAGAACATTACCTAAAAATAGCAATAAATAAATATTTATAAATATCAGTAAGTCGTGCCTAAATAAAGATAAGATTCAATCCGCAAAAAATTATGATTTAAACAGGTGGGAGTAGTGGCTGATACAACATAGCTACTCTTTAATGAAAAAGTAGTAGTGGCTATTTAGTTTTATTTAAATAACCACTGGATTTGGCATACTTACAAAAATAAACACTTTAATTTTGGTGCTCATATTGTCCACGGTAAACTTCAAATACTTTTAAAACAGTATGTTGCTCTTTAGTTAGGTTATCAAACCAATCATCAAACAGCTCATCATCTTCTTGCTCGCTTAGTGCCATATACCTTGCTAGTAACTCTACAATATCATTGTGGTTGCAGGTTAAAGGATTTACTTGTTGCGCCAAGGTACTGTGGTCGCGCTCTCTTAGGGTTTCCATCACCCCTTGATCAATTTGTTCTTGTTGTTGTGTTGCGTCACTCATACATAACCTCTGTAATAACTTTATAACCGTATTTGTTAACGTTTTAACTCTTAAATATAGTTATAACAGCCTAAACGCCAATAGCCAGCATTTTTGATTCAAGTGCTTATTTTTTGATTTGTTTGCGCAAATAGCCAGCAATTACGCCCTTTTTGAGGAACATTTAAATAATTTGCAATGGGAGAATAAATACGTTAAATTAAAATGATATACTATCACATATCATTTATTGAGGCGTATTATGAAACCAAATATTCATCCTGATTACCACGTGGTTGCTTTTCACGATACCGCTGCCGATTCTTACTTTATTATTGGCTCAACCATAAAAACGAGCCGCACAGTAGAAATAGACGGTAATACATATCCATACGTACCTATTGATGTATCAAGTGACTCGCACCCATTTTATACAGGCAAGCAAAAAACAACCGCTACAGATGGCCGCGTTGCGCAGTTTAATCGTCGTTTTAAAAGTTTATCGACTGTTAAAAAGGAAAAGGTATGAAAGTATTAAGCTCTCTTAAAAGTGCTAAGCAACGTCCGGAGTGTCAAATTGTAAAACGCAAAGGTCGCGTATTCGTAATTTGTAAAAACAACCCACGCTTTAAAGCAGTACAAGGAATGAAAAAGAAATAAGTTAAACGGGGATGCTCAACTTATAATTAGGTAGCTTGCTTAAGCTACCTAATTTAGGGGGACTATTTTACCACTACTGAAAACTCTGGCACTGCCTGAATTACTTTTTTTACCGTACAGGTATTAACGGCTGCAATAAGCGCCTTTTTATATTTATCAGGGAAGCCTTCTGGTAAGTTAATCTCAATTGAAAATAGCTTTTTACCGTTGTCATCTACATTTTCGTTATTTTGAGTAAGCGTCATACCTTGCGTTGAAATATCACGCTGCTCGCAAAACTTACGCGCATAAAAACCTGCACATAAAACCATACTTACTAAAAAATAATCAAACGGTTCTGGATGCTCTGCATTGCCACCTGCGTTTACACTTTGATCGCTTATTACTTCTAGGTCGCCAAATTTAGCGCTTTGCTTTTGGCCTTCTAACATTGAAACTGAAATTTCCATTGTGTTTCCTTATATTTATTGCTGCAGATACCTTTAACGCAATTAATTAAAAGTAATTCCTAAAGATACATAGTGTTTAGGTTTATGAACCGAACAGTAATTCAAAGACCCCTGGAGGTTCATGTAACTCATGATATTTTTTACGTAAGTTATCTATATTTTTCAGTGGTACTTTTGCCGCACTTAGCCCCTGCTCGTTCGCTGCTTTTTTTGCAAGTTCAGCTTGGGCAATCACTTTATCAAGGCCTTGTAATGATTGTTCAGCTTTTTTGTAAAATTTAGCCGTTTTACTTATTTTTACCAGCTTAATAAATTCATCGATTGCGGTATTAAATTCGTCAATCTGTGTAGCCTGCACTGCTTGTTTATACGCAAGGCCCGTATTTTTCATATTTATTTCAAGATCGACAGGTTCCTCGGCTAAAACCAATGAGCTAAATAATAACGTAATAGCTAAATAAAAATACTTCATGAAAAACCCTATAAATAAAAGAAGGCTAATTGTATCAATTATGCTCATAAAAGTAACTCAACAGATATAGTGAACCGTTAAGTGCTGTAAAGGGGCTTTACAGTAAGTAACTACAACGTTTAGACAATAAAAAAGCCTGCATTTGCAGACTTTTATAATGAGTTAAAGCTTATTTAATATTACTCAGCCACACGCTTTGGTATGGTTCTAGCTCTATCGTTAATTGGCTTTCTTCAATCGTTTTATCTGCCACCAAATCAAACCACTTTTGGGTGTTAATTAAGTTTAAGTCGGCCAATGTGAGCGTTTGTGGTTTATCGCTAATGTTATAAACACAAAATATGCTTTGGCGTCTGTCTATACTTTGCCTCCAAAAGCCAAATAAACCACCCGCTAAATGCAGCGTAAACTGTGTAGCATTGGGGTGAAAGGCACTCTGCTTTTTGCGCACTGCCAATAAGCTTTTTATGCCGTTAAACACTTTATGATGATGACTGTACTTTTCACCAATTGCCGCGAGTAGCTTTGATTCTTGCCAACGATGGCGGTTAATAGCGCGGTTATGCTGTGAATTTTCAAATCGGTCGTAATCGTTAGTTGTACCCAACAAACTATGAATATAAAGCCCTGGGATACCTTCAAGCGCAAACATAATTGCGTGAGCACACATAAATCGCTCAAGGCCAAACTTATCGGGGCCATTGTGCGTCCCTTGAAGTGCATCAAATAAAGCAATATTTAGCTCGTACGGTGTATGTGTGCCATCGTTACTTGTACGCATAGATACACGACCACCAAACTGCATGGTTGTACTTACTAGTGACGCCACTTCGCTAGGTTGTAGTAAACCTTCAATTGGTCTGAGCCCTACTCCATCGTGCGAGGCTATAAAGTTAAAGTATGCAGTACCATTTTGCGCAGGCGGCATACTCATCATCCAATGTTTAATTGCTGTACTATCTCCGCTAAGTAATGTGTGTAGCAACAATGGCGGTAAGGCAAAGTTATAAATACTGTGCGCTTCGTTGGCATTACCAAAATAAGACAGGTTTTCTTGGTTTGGAATATTGGTTTCGGTAATTATAACTACGCTGGGCTCTGCGTGCTCAATAAGTGTTCGCATTAGCCTTACGGCTTCATGTGTTTGCGGCAAGTTAATACAACTTGTATTAAGCTGTTTCCACAAAAATGCAACCGCATCGAGTCTAAATAAACGTACGCCATTGTCTAAATAATGCCTAATTATTCCCACAAACTCTTTAAGTACATCAGGATTGCCAAAGTCAAAATCAACCTGATCGTGACTAAACGTACACCATACGTGCTTTTCACCGCTTGGCGTTGTTACAGTATTTAATAACGATGAGGTTCGCGGGCGTACAACTTGGCTTAAATCATCCGTTAAGCTCGCCGTTTTAAAATAATCTTTACCCGGGTGTAAATCATTTAAAAAGTTCTCAAACCATACGCTTCTGCTTGAGCAATGGTTAATAACTAAATCTGCCATTAACTTTACGTCTTTAGCGATGTTTTGAATATCTCCCCAATCACCTAACGACTCATTCACTTGCACGTAGTTCATTACGGCAAAGCCTTCATCTGAGCTGTACGGGTAAAATGGCAATATGTGCAGCGCATTTAGCTGCATATCACATTGCTCTTTTATAAACCGGTGTAGTGTTTTAAGCGGTGCCTCCATTGGGCTCGATACGGCAAATTCGCTATCATCGTGTTTTATAATAGAGTCGCCATAAGCAATCAATACTATATCTTGTTCATCCCATCGGTTTGTATGGGGTGTCGGGTCGCGCAGTGCATTGCTACCTAATATAATTTTAATAAGTTGCTGAGCAAGCTCAGTAACCGATAAAGGCAGCTCAACACCCTCATAAATAATATGAAGATGTTGCTCTACTCGTTGTAAAAATAATTCGCTAACTGTGCTCACATGCGCCCCTAATATTTATTGTTTAGACTTATAGGCTAGTTAACCTGCACGCAGGTTAACTATATTCTTCGTTATCTAGCTCTACGGCTTCTTTTAAGCGCTCAAGTACGTCTGGCATTGCAGATACAACACGGTTCCAACTTGGCACAAATGGCGCTTCCATTGGGTTTTCTAAAAAGTGTTGCCCTGCTTCCATAATATTTTGTGCAAACATTTCTACTGCTTTTTCTTCTTGGTGTACATCAAGCGTTAACCCGTTCATTAGCGCGTCGTTATGATACGTTTCTATAAAATCTAGACCGATACGGTAATAAGTCGCTTTTAATGAACGAATTGTTTCGCTGGTAAAAGTAACACCTTGAGTCGCCAGCTTTCTAAACAATGCCTTAGTAATATCAATCGACATTTTAGACAAACCTGCACTTTGATCATCAAGTGAAAGTTCTTGGTGTTTATGATCGTAATTATCGGCAATATCTACTTGGCACAAGCGGTTATGCGAATAGTTACGATACATTTCACTCAGTACACCTATTTCAAGGCCCCAATCACTTGGAATGCGAATATCGTTTAATACATCGCGTCTAAACGAAAACTCACCTGCAAGTGGGTATCTAAAAGAGTCCATATATTCAAGGTAGTCGGTATTGCCTAAAATTGTTTTAAATGAGCGAAGCAGTGGCGTTACTAATAAGCGCGATACACGGCCATTAATTTTGCCATTAGCAGTACGCGGGTAAAACCCTTTACAAAATTCATAGTTAAAACGCGGATGCGCAACGGGGTAAATTAAGCGAGCAAGTAGGCTTCTGTCGTAGGTTAAAATATCACAATCATGCAGTGCGATAGACTCTACTTCTGCTGTTGCTAATTTATAGCCCATGCAATACCACACATTACGCCCTTTACCCAGCTCGCGTGGGGCAACACCTAGCTCTTGTAATTCTTTATCTAGTGCTTGTAAGCGTGGGCCGTCGTTCCATAATACTTTATGATTTTGGTTTAGCTCTTTAAAAAAGCCTAGTGCATGACGGTATTGTGCTTCGTCGGCTCTATCTAAGCCTATCGTAATTTGTGATAAATACGGTACTTCGCGTAATTCACTAACTATATTTTGCAGCGCAGGGCCTTCAAGTTCACTAAATAGCGAAGGAAGTATTAACCCCATAGGGCGCTGCTTACTAAAAGTAAGTAGCTCTTTTTCTAGGTCTTCTATTGGTCTGTCGGCAATATTATGTAATGTTGTAATAATGCCATTTTGGTAAAAATCAGCCATGAGATGTTTGCTCCTCAGAAATACTTAAAATACTGCTAATGCACGGCAACGATGTTATTTCTTCAATCCAGCCCAGCGGTGCTGGTGATTGAGAGTATCGTGCTTTATTGTGCGACAATTTAACCGGCTTTTTACTCGCCGGATTGGCAATAATAATGGCGATGTTTGCGTGTTCTAACATTTGCTTATCGTTATCGCTATCACCCAGTGCTATAACCGTGAGAGGCTTTCTGAAATGATGGGTAAACTGTTTAACTAACCACTGCTGTGCAGCGCTTTTATCGGTATTTTTGGCAATATGAATGAAGCGCCCACCAATTTTTATATCGTAGCCGAGTGCTTCAACATCGTTTACAAAAGCTGTGAGTAATTCGTCATTGCCATACCAATAAAGAGGGTCTGAATAATCGCGGGTTTGTGCGCGTCTTGCTTGCGCATCATCGAGACCTGTAAGTTCTGATATTTGCTCACTCGATAAGTCACTAAACAATTTGTAATGTGCTTTATAATCTGCCTTTAAAGTATTTAAGTCCTTTAATAAACTCGATAGCGGCTTTGCCATTGCGTAGCACCAATACGCGCCTATTTTTTTGCAACCTATAGGCTTAAGTTCAAAATAATCTTCTGGAATAAATACCGCAGCACCGTTTTCTACAATAAAAGGCTGCTGAATGTTTAAATCGTTTTTAAGCTCTATAACTTCGCAAAAAGTTTTGCTGGTATTAAACACCACAGGAATATGCGCATTTTGCAGCTGCTGTAATAACTCACTGATATTATTTGTATTGTAATCGGCGTGATCGAGTAATGTGCCGTCCAAATCTGTAAAAATAATAGGTTGAAGGGTGTCATCACTTGTTAGGTGCATACCGCTAATATCTCGGTTGCTATCAAGTTCAATTAAAGCGTTTGCTTTAGCGCTCAGTGTGTTTAAGTTCTCACGCGTAATGCGCTCAAAATGAGAAATAAAATACACCAATTGCTCGTTAGTCATGGTGCCTGAGCCTGCACCTTTTTTGGCTATTAGCTTTTGTTCTTGCTCTTGTCGCCATGTAAAAACATCACTAAAACTCGGTGCTTTTAGCATAACTGTATAATCAATTAGGTTAAAAACGGCTTTATATTCGTTTGCCAAACAGCTATTTACACAGCGGCGCCAAACGCCTTCTTTATCAAACTGTTGCTCTAACTCGTTAAGCGGCTCACTTAATGAAAACAGCGGTTGTGGCTCACTGCCAACGCACCACCCTTCTAAAATAACAATATCAACTGGCTTTTCGTTTGTTAGCCAATCACTTGTTGGCACGCAGTCGTCTTCGTGTTTATTAAAACGTGGAAGCGGTACGTTTACCTCTCCTGCCAGTAAGTTAGTTATTGTGCTATTCATTAACGCTACATCGTGAGTACCCGGTACTCCGCGAGTAGTAAAAAGAGGATGTACGTCTTTGGCAAGTTCACTACGTGCTTGTTTTGCTAAATAAAAGTCATCAATAGACAATGCAACACTGTTAAGTGGTGTGTTTTTAGAAAACCAGGTAACTAAAAAATCAGCGAGTGTTGTTTTTCCTGAGCCTTGGCATCCATTTATGGCAACAAAAATAGGAGTATTTGTTTTTTTAGATTCGAGGATGTCATGCGCAAGTGGAACAAAATATTGCTCACTCAAATATTGATACTTTAAAGGCAGTTGGTGTTTTGCTAAAAACGGGGTTATATCCACAATATTGGCCTCTGACATAGTAACTCCTTTGCATACAATGCGTTCTGGAAGTTAAATGCAGATACTAGACCATTATTATTTTTGTATATTTATTAGTAGGTTAAAAAAATAGCGCATTAAAAATGCGCTATTATGGTGCAATATTTTTAACTTACGTGCACTATTAACTCTCTTGAGGCTGCGCCTTAGGTAATACAAGGTTGAGCACAATGCCTAAAATAGCGCATAAACTTACGCCCTCTAAACTAAATTGGCTACCACCAATATGCATACCGCCAATACCGCACACCAAAATAAGTGCAACAATACTTAAGTTACGTGGTGCTGTTAAATCATCGCCCGACTTAACTAATGTATTTAAACCCACTACAGCAATAGAGCCAAAAAGTAGAATCATAATGCCGCCCATTACAGGTACAGGTATAGTCTGTAAGCCAGATCCCATTTTAGCAACAAAGGCTAAAATAATGGCGATAATGGCTGTCCACATCATTACTTTAGGATTGAAGTTTTTGGTAAGCATAACTGCTCCCGTTACCTCTGAGTAAGTTGTGTTAGGCGGGCCGCCAAATAATGATGCGGCAG
>NZ_AUTI01000010.1:0-878 GCF_000497995.1 Pseudoalteromonas sp. TB25 | reverse complement strand
CTTGAGCCATGTCCATAATACGGCGAAGCATTGCGGTGCTAATACGCTTAGTTGCTGACTCGTACGCTTCATCAACCGATTCAAATAAATGACCAACACCTGTACCGTGAAGTGCAGATATAAAGTGTAAGCGTGCAAAGTCAATAAAGCCTAAACGGCGATCAAGCTCTGTTTTAATACGATCTTTAACGTAGTCGTCAAGGCCATCCCATTTATTAACGGCAATAACCAGCGAACGACCTGAGTTAAGCGCAAAACCTAATAAGCTTAAGTCTTGATCAGAAATACCATCGCGCGCATCCACAACAAGTAAAACCACGTTACAATCTTCGATTGCTTGTAGTGTTTTAATTACTGAGAACTTTTCAACTACGTCACTTACTTTTTTACGCTTACGAACACCGGCTGTGTCAATTAAGACATACTCTTTGTCGTTACGCGTCATTGGAATATAAATAGAATCGCGCGTTGTACCTGGCATATCATATACAATTACACGATCTTCACCCAATATACGGTTTGTAAGTGTTGACTTACCAACGTTAGGGCGACCAATAATAGCAAGCTTTACAGGTTTGTCTGCAAACGCTTGATGATCGGTATCATCACCTTCGCCTTCTTCGTAAAGGTCGATTAGTTCTTCGTCATCACCTGTTACTTCTTCATCTTGAGCAGCTAGTTCAGCAATAAGCGGCTGAAGTGTCTGTTCAAGTAATAGGGTAATACCACGGCCATGTGCAGCTGCAATATGATGTATTTCACCTAATGATAATTGGTAAAATTCAGCACAGTTTGAATCTGCATCAATGCCGTCGGTTTTATTGGCAACAACAAAGCACTTTTTCTCTTGTTTACGCAAGTGATTAGCAATGGCTTGG
>NZ_AUTI01000009.1:0-1934 GCF_000497995.1 Pseudoalteromonas sp. TB25 | reverse complement strand
AAGCCATTCCTGCAAGCAGCTTAGGGCTCCCAAAAGAGCTGGCTAAGGTGATTGATGGCATGCTGTCAAAAAGTAAGGCCATACGTGATGGTGCTGGTGATTACTTTATGCGTAACATTACAACTATGGCCAAAATGTATTTACCTGAGCTTGATAAAAAACAAAGAAAAGCAGATATCCCTTTTTGGTATGGCAACGACGAGCAGCCCGACACGGTGGTGTATAGTTCACGAAAACAGTTTTTACGCCAAGCCGATCTTAACCAGCAATTACTTGATATAAATGACGCGCAACTTGACCGCTATTATAAAGAGTTTTTGTTTGATACAGGCGATACCGAAAAAGCATTTTTAGCATCAATAAGCCGATTAGCTAAGTACCCTGTAGTAGGTGGGCTTAGTTTTCATTGGAAGGATGAGTCAATGTTTGTTGAATCGTCTTTAATTATGCATGACGAATCATTGGGTGATGCCTTTAGTGATGCGATTAATAACACAGTGATGCTAGCCCAAGCGATTAATCAAAAGGGGTTATTTAAGTGTTGTTTGTTTGACGCCCGTAAAACCATTCAACTAGAGCGAGATGGCACCGGTGCATTTAAGTTTGATAGCCTACCAGAGCTTGAATACGAAGTTGTAAGCATGAAAGCAAACGACATAACCCGCCCGCATTCATACTTTGAAGACGGTAAAGACCCTGATGAGCAACTACAGCTACCAAAAAAAGTTATTAAGTGCGTATTTGAGCTTAACCAAATTCATCATACGGGGTGTATTATTTTTGAAGCACTGCCGGACAGAATGAAAATTCACCATTACTACCGTTTACTCGATTCGAGCAAAGAGGTTGAGTTTAAACGCCTTCTTAATAAACTAATGCAATACGCGGTAAATATTACGGACGTGGGTGTTGCGGGCTTTATGAAGTTACCATATAAAAACACCCGTGAGTTTAGTTTATGTGAGCAGCAACAAGAGCATTATTTTCCTAAAAATCCCAAGCTTGTATCTTTATAGAAAGAACCCTTCACTAAAGAGTGTTAAATAAGACGACAAAAATAAAAAAGAGAACAAATTGGTTTAACTTGTACTCTTTGCTACTTAATTATTTGGGTAAGTATCACTAATTAGTAAACACCTTACTAAAGGGCGACATTGGTGATAGCTCAAATTGATGAGTTAGCTTTTGCGTTTTATTAACCGCTGTAATTTGATAATGCTGCTTGTGCTCATTGTTACTAAATAGCTTAACGTTAAAGTTAACCTTGGTTAGTTTACTATGCAAAGAGTAGCGCCCAGTAATGGTTATTTGGTCTATGTTGTTGCTTTTATGTGTATGCGACGCTTCTGGGTTTAGCAAAAGTCCATCAATAGTAAATTTATACTGATGATCCGCTAAATAAACGTTCTTTTTAACTCGCTTAGTTATTAGCTTTTTATGAGCGTTAAACTCAACTATTGACACTTTGCCATCCTTGTTTTCATCAACCCCCTTAAAAGCCGACATAGGGATTGAAAGCACAATAAACACGTTATTATCAACAAAATTCAGCGTACCGTGCTCTGCAACCATTAAATGCGCGTTTGCTAATGTTGATGTGCTCAATAAGCCCAATGTGGTCACACTTAGCAGATAATTTTTTATATAAGGCATAACTTACTCCTAACTAAACTTCGCCTTTTACACAGCGTTGAAAAAACGGGTAAGTGTCTGTTGCGTAGTAGTGGTATATCCCTTGAGGAAACTCAGGTGTTACGCCAACGCGGCCATTACATTCGTCTAAATCACCAGAGCCTGCTACGTATTCCCAATCTTGTGCAAATGTACCTAATGGGTATATATCGGTAGAAGGGCGGTTTGCGCTTACGGTTGTTATATGTTGGTAGCTACCGGTCATTGCGGTTAGGGCTGAAGTTGCATCACTTGAGTCTGAG
>NZ_AUTI01000008.1:0-5588 GCF_000497995.1 Pseudoalteromonas sp. TB25 | reverse complement strand
CCCGTCCACTCCGCCACTTGTTATTTCCTCAATAACAAGCTTATAAAATCCTTGATTAAATAATTTAGTAAAACATTCTTTGGCTATCAGCTATCAAACACATTACTTGCACGAACCTGCTAATATTCCTTATTATCCGTATCAATAACTATATCAATCTGCCGATGCTCTGGGTAAATGCTTCTGCATTGCGCTGTATCTCTCTTCTCGTAACTTTTACCGCAGTTAGCTTAACGCCAGGTTTAACCCCAATTCGCTTAATTAAGTAATCTATTTTGATGTAAGAAAAGCATGTCGATAATAAGGAATAATTCGTTATTTAGTTGTTTTCGGCAAATGATCCTGCATTGCTCTATCTCCTGCATCCATGCAGTCGTATACCAGAGATTTTTAACACTGCTAGGCAGGCTCTAAGTATTATTGCTAATTGGTATAGTCATTAACTTTATAGTGTTGTACTTGTAGAGCTCTTGACAGGGTTTAAGTTTTTGCATGAGCATAGAGATGAATTAAGGGTATTTAATCAATACAGAGCTTTTAGGGTTGGTTAGATGTCAGAGCTGCCTGTTATACCAAGCTGTATAATTATTTAAACAATCTAACGATAAACTACTCCATCAAGTTGTTAAAACTTTTTATTGTGCACAAAAAAGCCAGCACGTTATATGCTGGCTTTTGGTCTGTAAATGCTTAGCTTAGTTAAGCAGCATCAGCTTCTTTTTTAACGCTATTACGTGCGGCTTTTCCTGCAAGTAAGTCAGCAGGGTCGAAGTCATCAACGTTAATAACATCTAAACGAGATTGCTCAACAGCAGCTAGTTTATCAGCCTCTGCTTGGCTTAAAATGCCTGCTTCAAGTCCCATTTGCGCTACTTTATCAAGCTGGAAGAATGGCAGTTTAAGGCCTTTCTCTTTACATACTCTTTCAAATAATGGCTCAACGTCTAGGATGTCTTTAAGCGTTTGCTCTTGACGACCCACAAGGTTAAGCGGCTCATTTTTTAAGTATACGTAGCTTGCTAAACGGTTACGCGTTTCGCTAGGTACTTGTAGTAGTTGCGCAAGTTTATGCTCAAGTTGGTCAGTTGGTTTACGAACCGGGCGACCAAACGGGAATAACAATACTTTTAACACGGCACGTAGTGGAGCCGAAGGCATGTTATTAATTAAATCAGCAAGTGCACGTTGGCAATGATAAAGGTGATCTTGGCAACTCCATTTTACTAGAGCAAAATCTTCTTTTTTACGGCCTTCGTCGTTGTAACGCTTAAGCGTTGCAGACACTAAGTATAAGTAACTAAGTAAGTCACCTAAACGTGCTGAAATACGTTCTTTACGTTTTAGTGAGCCACCAAATACTGCCATGCTAATGTCTGACATAAGAGCAAGTGATGCACTAAAGCGTGACGCTATACGGTAAAATTCAGCAGTTTCGTCGTTGTACGGCACACTTGTAAAACGTGCGCCGGTAAGTGCAAGCCACTTAGTACGTACAAGGTTCGACATAGTAAAACCAATATGACCCATTAGCGCTTTATCAAATACGTTAAGCGCTTCTTCGCGGTCTTCAATTTCGCACGCACCTAGTTCGGTAAGTACAAATGGATGACAGCGAATTGCACCTTGACCATAAATAATCATATTACGGGTCAAGATGTTTGCACCTTCAACGGTAATGGCAATAGGTGCACCTTGGTAGCCACGACCTAAATAGTTATTTGGCCCAAGCATGATGCCCTTACCGCCAAGTACATCCATTGCATGAATAGTTGCATCACGCATTTGCTCTGTCAGGTGGTATTTAATAATGGCAGAAACTACCGATGGCTTTTCGCCTAAATCAACCGCACCCGTAGACATACTAACCGCAGCATCAGAGCTGTAAGCGTAACCAGCAAGTTTTGCTAGTGACTCTTCAACACCTTCCATTTTACCAATAGGTAAACGGAACTGACGACGAATGCGGCTATACGCACCCGTTGCAACGGCAATCATTTTAATGCCACCGGCAGAATTTGACGGCAATGTAATTGCACGACCAACCGATAAACACTCAACCAGCATGCGCCAGCCTTGACCAGCCATATCTGGACCACCAATAATATAATCAAGTGGTACGAAAATATCTTTACCGCGAGTAGGACCATTTTGAAATGGTACGTTAAGCGGGAAATGTCGACGACCAATTTCAACTCCAGGAGTGTCCGTTGGAATAAGTGCACAGGTAATGCCTGGCTCTTTATTGTCGCCAATTAGCCCATCTGGATCTTGTAACTTAAACGCAAGACCAAGTACGGTAGCCACTGGGGCAAGTGTAATGTAACGCTTATTCCACGTTAAACTAACACCCACAACTTCCTCACCATTCCATTGCCCTTTACATACCACACCGTAGTCTGGAATTGAGCTTGCATCAGAACCCGCTTCTGGCGAAGTTAATGCAAAACATGGAATTTCTTGACCGCTCGCTAGGCGCGGTAAGTAATGATCTTTTTGCTCTTTTGTACCATAGTGTTGTAATAATTCACCTGGGCCTAAAGAGTTCGGTACACCAACAATTGACGAAAGTAATGTTGATTTACTTGTTAGTTTTTGAAGTACACAAGACTGTGCAAATGCAGAAAATTCTAAACCGCCGTATTCTTTTTTGATGATCATGGCAAAAAATTTATTATCTTTTAGATACTGCCACACATCTTGAGGAAGGTCGGTTAGTTCGTGCGTTGCTTCCCAATCGTCCAACATGCTACAAACTACTTCAACAGGGCCATCAACAAAGGCTTGCTCTTCAATAGTAAGTTTAGGAACTGGGTATTGGTGAAGTTTTTTCCAATCTGGGTTACCGCAAAATAAGTCAGCTTCCCACCACGTCGTACCGGCATCAATAGCTGATTTTTCAGTATCAGACATGCTTGGCGTTACTTTTTTAAACGTAGCAAAAATAGGCTTGATGATATATTGCTGACGAAGGCCAGTAACAGAAAGAGGAACCGCGATGATCAAAAAGATCAACCAGCTAATTAAACCAAAAGCACCCGCAAAGGTACCAATTAATAAAGTTATAGCCGAAACACCAAGTGCTGTGTTCCAACTTGCTCTGTGGTAAACCGCAGTGCAAAGCAACGCGATTAGAACCAGTGTAAATATGAGTGTCATTTTTATTCCTTAATAGAGGTCAGACCACCTCACTTAGAGTAGCGCTAGTAACAGTAATTTTCAAGTACATAACGATGTTAAATTGTAGTAGAAAGTAACTTAAATACGATATTTAATTACCCGACAGAGGAACGCTCAATAACTATCGTATAGTCAAAGCATTAGCCGTAAGTAGTGTTAACGTAAAAATAAATAAATCTAATAGCAAAATGACACTTTTTAAGTAAGTATAGCCGTTATAGCGGGCTGCAATTTAGTGTACGCTTAATACACAAATATTCGCTATTTATTTTAATGTATGGTTTTTAAGGGTTATTTTATTAATGTGTGAATTACTTGGCATGTCAGCCAATGTGCCTACCGATATTTGTTTTAGTTTTTCAGGCCTTTTAGAGCGTGGTGGTAATACAGGTCCTCATAAAGATGGTTGGGGTATTACATTTTACGAAGGTAAAGGCTGTAGAACCTTTAAAGATCCTGAGCCGAGTTATCAATCTGAAATTGCAAAGCTCGTTAAAGCATACCCCATTAAAAGTGTCTCGGTTATTAGCCATATTCGTCAAGGTAATCGAGGTCGGGTATGTCTTGAAAATACTCATCCGTTTACTCGTGAGTTGTGGGGGCGTGAAATTACTTACGCTCATAACGGGCAGCTATCTAATTATCATGATTTAAAACCGCAGTACTATCGCCCAGTGGGTAACACCGATAGCGAACTCGCTTTTTGTTGGTTGCTTGATAAAATTCGCGAAAAATACCCAAAGCGTCCAAGTAATATGGCGTCGGTTTTTAGATACGCGGCTAAGCTTTCGCAAACTCTGCGTGAAAAAGGGGTGTTTAATATGTTATTGACCGATGGGGTGTTTGTTTTAGCGTATTGCACTAATAACTTACACTACATAACGCGCCGTGCGCCATTTGGTAAAGCAACGTTGATTGATGCCGACATGGTGGTTGATTTTCAACAAGAGACCACACCAAACGATGTAGTAACAGTTATAGCTACAAGGCCTTTGACGAATGATGAGCGCTGGCAAAAAATGGAGCCGGGGGAATTTGCATTGTTTAAAATGGGTGAGCTAATTTAGCCCACCTATTTTAAATACTAACTTAACTTAACTTTAGTTTAATTAAATTTAGTTAGCTTCTTGAGGTTGTTGTGCTGTAGCAGGCGCAACAGCTGTAGGCGCAGTAACAGTAAATGAATTCATTTGAACTTCAAACTGCTCCATACCTTTTTCGCCTTTCCACATACGTACCAGCATGTAATCCATTTCTGGCGCGAACCATGCAATTGCTTGGCGTTTATCGTTATCGTATAAACGCTTCACTTTAATGGCTTCTACATTACCGATAGGTAAGGAGATCATCTCTTTTTCAACAACTTCAAAGTTGTAGTCGCGGCGGTTACCTTTTTTATCTATAAGGGGAAATGAAAAGCTTGTTTCGCCTTTTTTCAATCCTTCGCGCACTTGCACTTGGTACGAAATAGCATCCTGAAATTCATCAGTCCATTCGCATTTAAGTGGGTATTCACTAGCGCTGCTAGTCACTACTTTGTTTGTTGTATCAAAATCAATTTTGTAATCTTTATCTGGGCCTGTCCCTGTACGAATCATGTTGTAATGATGCGGGGTAACCTTGCCATCTTTAAAGGTAAACTTTGATGTTTCTTCACGAGAGTCAGAGAAAATCATCCACTCAATATTGCTGTGGTATGTAAGTTCATAAGTATCGTCGCCCGTTTTTTTGAGCTCACGAACAGCCTCACCATGATTTTTACCTTTGCGTAAAATATCGTAATTAGCTTGATACTGGGTCAATTCGCCTGCAATTAGGCTAGTTGGAAGTAAAGCGCCCGCACATAACAACAGGGCACTTATTTTTTTATTGTGGGTAGTGCGCGCCGTGTGCAGGAAGTTGTTTTTTGTCAAGAACTGCATAATCTGCTTCCATAGTAAGTCTGTGTTCACTGAACCACTTGACCACCAAAGGATAAATTATATGCTCTTGCTCATGCACGCGTTTTGCTAATGTTTCTGCTGTATCATCCTTGAGTACAGGTATTTGCGCCTGAAGAATAACGGGACCGCCGTCTAATTCTTCAGTAACAAAGTGAACACTTACGCCATGAACATCGTCTTTTGCATCAATTGCTCTTTGGTGGGTATTCAGCCCCTGATACTTAGGCAACAAAGATGGATGAATGTTCAACATTTTTCCAACATATTTTTGCACTAAGCCAGGAGTAAGAATACGCATAAACCCAGCTAATACAACTAGATTTGGCATAAAAGAGTCGATAACGTTCATTAATTGCGCATCGTACGCTTCGCGCGAGTCAAAATCTTTATGACTGAGCACTTTTGTAGCAATACCTGCTTGTTTTGCACGCTCTAGGCCATAAGCGTCTGCTTTATTACTAATAACAG
>NZ_AUTI01000007.1:0-1375 GCF_000497995.1 Pseudoalteromonas sp. TB25 | reverse complement strand
CTGTGATGTGCAAACGAGCGGCCATCGGCCTCTAATGTTTTATAAGTTTGTGAGTCGGTTATTTCGTTTACTAAGGTGTTTAACTCTACTTTTGGACGCACAACCACTGGGCGCATTGTATCTACCGATTCGAGCGAGTCGTATAAATCGACGGCATCGTAAATAGTAAAGTTTACTTTGCCAACCTCTGGACATAAACGTGTGGCGCGCCCTTTCATTTGCTCGTACAAAATACGACTTTTTACTTTACGTAAAAACACCAGGTTACAAATGCTCGGTACGTCTATCCCTGTAGTGAGTAGGTCTACCGTTACTGCAATATTAGGTAAACGCTCTTTGTTGTAGCGGGTGATCATACTTTGTATTTTTTTAGGATCTTTGTCGCTTTCGCCGGTTATTTTAATAATGGCGTCGTGCTCAAGGTTTGGGTAATGCTTTTTAAAAGCCTCACGCAGCTCAATAACCATGTTATCGGCATGGGTGTTGTTTACACAAAATATGAGTGTTTTTTGCTTGCCGGTTGGGTCAAGCTTTGTAGCTAATGACTCGGCAACTATTTTATTAAAGTTTGATGCAATAATATCGCGATTAAAGCTGGCTACTTCAAAGTCGCGCTCGTCTTCAAGGGTATCTTGAATTAGCTCCCCTTGAGAGGTTAAGCGTGTTACCTCTGAGCCTTTATCGATATAAATACCGTTTTGGTTAAGCTTAGTAATTATTTTTATAGGGGGCGCTTGGTCTATTAAGTAGCCGTCTATCACCGCTTTGCGGTAGCTGTAACGGTACACTGGTAAACCAAAAATGTCGGTGGTGTGTAATGCGGGTGTTGCAGTAAGCCCTATTTTTACTGCATCAAAATGGTCAAGTATTCTGCGATACGTTGATACGTAGTCGAGCTGGTTTCTAAATTCCATTTCGCCATCGGTTTGTTCTTTATCAAGAATATAACCACGGTGTGCTTCGTCTACTATTATGCAATCGTAGCGTTCTACTGGCATAAATTCATCGCTTTGTAGCGTACGCTTAACTAGCGATTGAATAGTTGATACATGTATTTTAGTTGCGTCTGACGGGAACTTATCGGTCAGGCCTTTTATATTGAATATGGTATTAAAAGGCACATCGTTTATACGTGTGTCATCAAACGAATTTAGTGCTTGCTCACCCAATGAGCGCCTATCAACCAAAAACAAAATACGATTAAATCGACGTGACTGAATTAACCTGTACATAAGCGCGATAGCGGTACGGGTTTTACCTGTACCGGTTGCCATAGCAAGTAGTATATTTTGCTGGCCTTTTTTAATAGCTTGCTCGGTGGCTGTTATAGCCTCTTTTTGAAAATAACGGAGCCCTAAGCCTGTTGGTTCGTTAG
>NZ_AUTI01000006.1:0-1354 GCF_000497995.1 Pseudoalteromonas sp. TB25 | reverse complement strand
CCAGCCTCTAATAATGCGCCTGCGCCGTTAGATGCCGCAGGACGGTATATATCACTACTAACAGGCTCTATTTTATTATTAATGAGAACTGCATTTAAAGCCGCACCTAAATCTTCAGCGGTGTCGAGTAGAGTGCCGTCTAAATCAAATAAAAATGCATCGTACTCAATAAGGGGGAGGGGGGCTTGAGAGTTAGCCATTAAGCTAACTTCTCGAAGTACAGTATGTAATTTACGCTAACGTCACTATTGAGCGTATATTGCTTTGATAGTGGGTTATAAGAAAGGCCTGTACTTGCACGAACTTTTAAACCCGCTTGCTCTGCCCATGTAATAAGCTGTGCAGGTTTTATAAACTTTTTATGGTCGTGTGTACCTTCAGGCACCATTTTTAAAAGCTTTTCAGCACCAACAATAGCGTATAAATATGCTTTAGGTGTTTTGTTCAGGGTTGAAAAAAACACGTCTGCGCCTGGTTTGGCAAGTGCAGCTACGGCATGAATGATAGATGCTGGGTCGGGAACGTGCTCAAGCATTTCCATACAGGTTATTACATCAAAGCGCTCTGGGTGTTGCGATGCAAACTCTTCTGCTGGCACTTTTATGTAATCTACATTTACGCCAGTTTCTAAACTGTGCAACTTAGCAACAGTTAAAGGCTCTTGCCCCATATCGATGCCAGTTACTTTTGCGCCCATGCGCGCCATGCTTTGGCTTAAAATACCGCCACCACAGCCAACATCGAGTGTTTCTTTATCGAATAAGCCTTGCGTTTTGTTTGCTATAAAATCTAAACGTAACGGGTTAATTTCGTGAAGAGGTTTGAATTCTCCGTCTAAGTCCCACCAACGCTCGGCGATGGCTTCAAATTTTGCTATTTCTGCGTGATCTACATTTTGATGTTCGGTCATAAAATACTTCCTCGTCAATCTGAGGCCATTATATAGGGCTAAATTGATAAATCGCAAAGTTTTGCGCCTGTAAATTAAAATTAATTGTGATAGCATGGCTGTTAGAAATAATAACAATACTCTTAATACCCAATACCGGGTTGTTGAGAGCTGATACTGAAGGAATGTGATATCAAATGACTGATCTCGCCAATGAAATTCTGCCAGTCAATATTGAAGACGAGTTAAAAAACTCCTACTTAGATTACGCAATGAGCGTAATTGTAGGACGTGCATTACCAGACGTACGTGACGGCTTAAAACCTGTTCATCGCCGCGTTTTGTTTGCAATGAACGAGCTTAGTAATGACTGGAACAAGCCTTACAAAAAATCGGCCCGTGTGGTCGGTGACGTAATCGGTAAATACCACCCACACGGCGACAGTGCAGTTTATGACACGATAG
>NZ_AUTI01000005.1:0-2940 GCF_000497995.1 Pseudoalteromonas sp. TB25 | reverse complement strand
CTTCGTGGGCAAGTACGGCTTCGGCCTGATCTTTGGTCATGTTGTGCATTAAGCCTGTGCTTACTGCCACTAACGAGTTGTTTTTACTTGGGCCCGTTGCAAACGCGTTCATTTCTGGGCTGTCGTAAATAGCCACTTCTGGCATTTTGATACCTGCTTTTTGTGCTTGCGCAGATACCGTTTGTACAAGCCAATGTTCGGTTTCGTTTCGAGGCTGCGTAATTACGTGCGCGCCTGTTGATTTTTTAGCGATCCATTTCGACATAAATAACGAAATAAACGATCCACCAAAACCAAATACTGTGGCTATAAGTAAAATTCCGCCAAGGCTACGATGGCTTAAGCCCAGCGCACTCATTATTATTGAAAGCACTACACCTAATACCAACATAACCGCTAGGTTAGTTAATAAAAACAAAAATATACGTTTCATATTGTCCTCACAAAAATAGGTTTGATCACCGAACATAAAATTAAATTAGGTTAAAGCAACCACTGCGTTATGACACACTATGTCATAACGTTAGCGCTATTCTGTGACAAACTATGTCATAACACAAGTGTTATTTATGTGTTTATTGATAATTTTTTTGAGAGGCATTTTATAGCAAATTTAAGACTAAAGTTTCTTTATAAGTCAGCTTATTACAAGCTGTTATTAAGCTCTGCCATATCAATTGGAAAACCACGCTCGTGTGCCAATATGCGTGCAACTTCGTCAATTTTGTCGCCGCTATTATGTTTAAGGTACGACCATTGGTGGGTACTGCGGTGATGATTTACAGCAGGATCGCTACTTATTATTCCTAATTTTATAAACTCACCCACTATTTGATCTGCCGCTATTAACGTTGACGATGCTTTAACATTTTCGGCCCGTGCGTAACTAATATGCGAATATAAACTTACATCGGCTACGCGCAAAGTGTCGTCATCCCCTGGGATTTGTTGCCCGCCATACAAGGCATTATTTTGTGTGCTAGCAGTTTTAAATGCAGGTACAAACTCGGCTACATAATCTATTGCTGTTTGGTTACGTGTTTGCAATGCTGTTTTGTCCCACCCATCTTTAATATAGTGCAGGTATTTATCAGGGAGTTTAGGTTGAGCACTCATTGGTGTTGCATCAGCTAAGCCATCATTAAATAGCGTAATGTCGTTGGTCATGCCGTGTATTTGAAAATACCCGTTAGGGTAAGGCGTTAGCTGCGCCATGCCCTCTGGTGTGCCACGGTTACCGTAAATAATAATTTCGGGTATTTGCCCACCAGCACCTTGCCAATGAGTTATATAAGAGGCTTTAAATTCGACCATGCGTTTTACATCTACCCCAACGAGGTCGTCAATAATACCGGTTTGAAAACCACACGCATTAATTAGGTAATCTACCTCAATGGTTTGCGTATCGGCTTGTGTATTGGTTGAAGTATCAGGTTGTTCATCAAGGCTTGGCTCTGATTGGTATTCAATACGCCACTTAAGTGTTTGCTTATCATTATTGGTATTTATAACTGGCGATACATTTTTAACACTGGTGCTTGTTAAAACGTGAGCGTGTTTGTACTGTGCAAGGGCGAGTTGTGCACTGGCCGATAAACGAAAAATATTCCAGCCATATTCTTGTGCAACAATTAGCGGAAACTTTAGCTTATCTAAATCTAAATGCTTAGCCACGGGTATCATCCACTCATCTAACGACGTGGGCTTGGCTACTTGTTTTTGCTTAGCAAGCTTTAGCATTTGCTCATAACTATATAACTGATAATAATGCTCTGGCTCGCCTAACACTTTATTAGCGCTATCTTGCTCTACAAGCTCGCTGTAGGCTTTTACTAATTTATTTAAACGCGGAAATAAGTCCTCCGGTGAGTCGTCATCGCGTTTAGGCACTGCAAATACTGTGGGGCGAACATCGATGGTGTAAGGATAAAGGCGCGCAATATCTATACATTGCTTGAGTAAATCTATGCAGTCTTCGTCGGGTATTTCACGATATAAGTTGCCACCCGCATGCAAATGGCACATTGGAGGGCCATCAATTAACGACTTTTTCTTTTCAAGCACATAAGTTTCTAGCCCTAACGCAGCAAGTCTAATGGCTATAGTGGCGCCAGCTGTGCCTCCACCTATTATACCTACGCGTTTTTTAGGTAAGCCATAGTTTAGTGCCTTTGGCTCAGCGCTTACGTGCGCATCTGGGGCGTAGTTTTCAATAAATGGGTGCGTCATATAGTCGTTATGTCCTTAGTAACATTGTCTTTAAGCAAGCTATGTATTTATAAACGTTTATATGTGTACTAAGGCTGACTATTTCAAGATTTACCTAAAAAAGTAACTTTTTTAAAACCACTTAAGTGTTTATAGATAACGCACTAAGCAAGCTTTTGTATATTTGTAACTTAGGAGTTTGCTCGCTGTATGGGCTTATAGCAAGTATTGGAAACGGTAAACGTGCTTTAAGTGAATCAAGGTTCGCTTGGTATTCGTCCATGTTTTTATCGACTTGGTTTGCAATCCAGCCAACGCAGTTTATACCCATACTTTGCATATGCGCAGCGGTTAGTAACGCATGATTTAAGCAACCTAGCTTCATGCCAACAACAAGTATTACCGGCAGTTGCTCTGCTTTAACCCAGTCGTATAAATAATCGTTTTTATTAATAGGTAATGCCCAACCACCAGCACCTTCTGTAAGTATAATGTCAGCGCCCTGTTGTTTTACGTTTTTATAAGCATCACTAAGTTTATCAACAGTAATACTAACCCCAACTTGCTCCGCTGCTATGTGCGGCGCAATAGGTGGTGCAAACGCAAACGGATTTACTACGTCGTATTTAGCGCTCACTGTTGCGCTTTCCATTAGTATTAGGGCATCGGCGTTTACTAGTTGATCGAACGCCATTTCGCAGCCAGCAGCAAGGGGTTTAAAGCCAATGGCTT
>NZ_AUTI01000004.1:0-1376 GCF_000497995.1 Pseudoalteromonas sp. TB25 | reverse complement strand
CTGCAGCATTGGCGCTTACAGCTGTGCCCGCTGCAACCACTTGCGCTACTTCATGAATAGTTGAGCCTACAAAAATACCGTAAGCGTGTTCACTCAGCCCCATGTAATCAAACATGATTGGGTAGGCAAACATGCTTAACGTGCCAAACACCACCACCGTTGCTACAGCTACCGATACTTTATGCGCCTGCGCTTTTATTACAGGCTCAGTTGCCATAACCGCAGCGGCACCACAAATAGAACTACCCGCGCCAATTAATATGGTTGTTTGTTCATCAAGCTTAAATACGCGCTTACCTAGCTGCACTGCCAAAATAAATGTGCCTAACAGCATTACAACATCGATTAATAAGCCTTCCCAGCCTACACCCGCTACTTGCGCAAAGGTAATTCTAAACCCAAACAACACAACCCCCGCTTTAAGCAATATACTTTTAGCGTAATCAACACCTATATCGGTTTGCGTAGCAATACGCGAAAACACACTGTTACCCACAATAATGCCAAGCACTATACCAATAGTTAAAGAGCTAAATTGCGCACTTTGCATTATGGGTAACTTACTTAATGCAACAGATGCTCCCGCCAAAACAACCACCAGCAGCATACCTAACCACCAGCGCGTATCGCCGTATTGCTTAGTATTAATACCCAAATTTTTAATAGCGCTAAGCATAATATTCTCTCAATTGAACAACTTTAAACTGTTGACTTCATTTTAAGAAAGCGCAAAATATAACTCCAATACATTAAAATCATGATTCGATAACTTAAGGTTATGTGATTTGAGAGGCACAATGAACTTGCACGCACTACGGGTGTTTTATACGGTAGCAAAGCTTGGTAGTTTTTCAGGCGCAGCCGAGGCGCTTTTTATAAGCCAACCGGCTGTATCTAAAGCGCTAAAAGAGCTTGAGCACCAATTAAATATTCAACTTATAGAGCGTGCATCTAAAGGCAAAAAACTTACCTTAAGCGAGGGCGGCCAAGCCTTGTATGATCATGCACGTAGCATTTTTGCCATTGAAAAAGCCGCCATTGAAGATATTAAATCACGCACAGGGCTTAAGCGTGGCACGCTCGTTATAGGCACTAGTACAACCATTGCCAGCTATTGGCTACCGCCCTATTTAGCTAAATTTTGCGCGCAGTACCCAGATATAAAAGTAGAAGTACAAGTTGCCAATACCGCGCAAATTGAGCTTGCCTTACTAGAATGCACTATCGATTTAGCACTGGTTGAAGGCACACCTACCGAGCCGCATATAATAAGCAAACACTGGCAAAACGATTTAATGAGTGTTGTTATACCCAGTAACTTTAAGCCCGCTAAAAACTTAAAAGCATGGTTAAACAAACAGTTTTGGCTACTGCGC
>NZ_AUTI01000003.1:0-1157 GCF_000497995.1 Pseudoalteromonas sp. TB25 | reverse complement strand
CCAGCCGATGAACCAGGGATCCGGACTGGTGCTGGGTAACCCAACGAACCTCAACTACTGGCCGGGTAGTCCGTTTGCGCCAGACTATAATCAGCATCCAGGTCAATTCCAGTCGTACTCGCACTACGTGATGCCTGGGGGCTTGATCCAATCGTTCATCGACACGATCGGCACTCAAGAAAATTTTCGTCGCGGTGGGACGCTTGCACCTACAGTCAGGATAGAAATCAACGGCGACTCGTCAGAGGTTGATTATTCCTATAGCGTAAATGGTTATGGGCTAGGTGGTTGGGCCGATATCCCTGCAAACCTTAATGTGAATTCGGGTGGACAGATCAAGCCTCTAAAGAAATAGCTTTAGTAAATTAATCTATACAGCCATTATCGGTGGGAAGAGGAGATGGCGATGTACCGGCGTATCCTCTTCTCCCTTGTTTGTAAATGGCAAATAAAGGTATGCTCGACTTATTCGACAGTCTCTCGAACTGTCGCTCTGTTTTTTTGTTTTACAGCAGTGATTTCTGAAGCACTGCATTTCCTTATTTTACAAGTTTTTCGTACTGCCCAATATCATCTATCATGCTCAATGAGTACCTTTGCGCAATTACATTGCTTTGTAATCGGTGCTCCAATAAGGGGAATTATGAACCACAATCTTATTTTAATATTTGCAAGTCGCTGGTATATGACAATTTGCGTGTTGGTCGTGTTGTTCTGCTCAGGAATGTCGCTGGCCGTCGAATTAGGTTCTGAAGCAGCGTTTAGCTCTTCACCGTTGCCTCTGTTGACAGAAGAATCATCTAAATACAAGCGCCCAGCTAATTGGGCTAGATATCGGCCCGCGGTGCACCTAACCCCCGCCAAACACTGGATGAACGATCCCCAGCGTCCAATTCTGATTGACGGTATCTGGCACTACTATTACCTCTACAATGCCGATTATCCCATAGGAAACGGTACTGAGTGGTACCACGCGACCTCGGTTGATCTTGTGCACTGGCAAGATCACGGTGTGGCAATCGACAAATACAAGAACGGCCTCGGCGACATTGAAACCGGTAGCGCAGTAATTGACATCGATAACACTGCAGGCTTCGGCCCTGGCGCTGTAATCGCCATCATGACTCAACAACACGAGGGTGTACAGCGCCAGTCGC
>NZ_AUTI01000002.1:0-578 GCF_000497995.1 Pseudoalteromonas sp. TB25 | reverse complement strand
CTTGCGGCTCATATGTTTGAGCGCTGAAATGTGTATAAAGGTGTCGTGCTCTAGGGTGTCTGATTTAATAAAACCAAAGCCCTTTTCGTCATTCCACGCTTTTAACAATCCTTTGTTCATGTATTTACCTGTGCTGATTAAGCTGCGATTACGCAAATTCCATTTAAGTTAACACTTGTTAGTATACGTTCCTAAATTGCTACCACGCAACCAAATATTCATATTATGTTAATTTAAATATTCTAATTAGTTGGCAAAACACTTAACCGTATAGGAAAAATATCGAGCTTTGAGCTTTAAAATCAGGAAAAAAAATCGCGTGTTTTATTTTATAAATTACGGCCATTTGTCCTTTATTCTACGACTGCTAACTTTTGCAAAGCGATTAGCTTAACAGCATGTTTACACTCGATTTTGTCATTAATTATTTCTATCTCAATTAACCGTTTTTAGTACGATTTTTCATTCGTTATTTACTTAATTTACCTATACAATCCACACCTTATTTTTACGCACGTATTTTAAGTGATTATCTCATGTTACTAACCGTTGTTTATATTATTGGTATTACCGCAGAA
>NZ_AUTI01000001.1:0-2076 GCF_000497995.1 Pseudoalteromonas sp. TB25 | reverse complement strand
CCGCTGCGTCCATATCGGCAGCTGTAAGGTCAGTTCGTTTTGTCTCAACAATTTCTTCAAGTTGAGCACGAGTTACTGTGCCTACTTTATCAGTGTTAGGACGGCCTGAGCCTGACTTGATACCAGCAGCTTTCTTAAGTAAGTAAGCAGCAGGTGGCGTTTTCATGTCGAACGTAAATGAACGGTCACCGTAAACAGAGATCACTACAGGAACTGGAGCGCCTTTTTCGATAGACTCTGTACGTGCGTTAAACGCTTTACAGAATTCCATGATGTTTACACCGTGTTGACCTAGTGCAGGACCTACTGGAGGACTAGGATTAGCCATACCAGCGGCAACTTGTAGCTTGATTAGAGCTTCAACTTTTTTAGCCATTATAAATACCTCATTTGGTGGGTCTCAGCCTTGTGCGCGCGAGGACGCGTACTCTAACGGCTTCCCAGTTTAAAAATTGGTTTCGTACTTTTTGCACAGTAAAAAATAAATTTTACCTTAATACAAAAAGGCCGCTGATTATAAGTTAATCAGCGGCCTTTTTCAAGCTTCATGCCAAAATTTAAATAAAAATTAGCGAAGCTTTTTTAATCAATTACTTATCTTGCTCAACTTGACCGAATTCAAGCTCAACTGGCGTAGAACGACCAAAAATAAGTACAGATACTTTTACGCGGCTCTTTTCGTAGTCAACTTCTTCAACTACACCACTGAAATCTGCAAATGGACCATCTGTAACGCGTACAACTTCACCTGGTTCAAATAATGTAGCAGGTTTAGGTGCTTCAGCATTTTCTTGTAGGCGATTAAGAATGCGCTCAGCTTCTTTAGGGCTGATAGGAGCAGGACGATCAGACGTACCACCAATAAAGCCCATAACGCGTTCTGTGCTGTTCACTAAGTGCCAGCTTGCGTCATTCATATCCATTTGTACTAATACATAACCTGGGAAGAATTTACGCTCAGATTTACGCTTTTGGCCAGCGCGCATCTCAACAACTTCTTCAGTTGGTACCAATATCTCACCAAAGCTCGATTCTAGACCTTCGATTTTAATATGTTCAATTAACGTTTGAGCTACACGCTTTTCGTAACCAGAAAAGGCCTGTACTACATACCAACGTAACTTAATTTCTTTGTTCTCGTTCTCATCCGACATGGGATCAGATCTCCAATCCAGTTAAAAAGCCTACAGCGCGGAATAAAATGCCATCTAATCCCCAAAGGATAAGTGCCATAATCACTGTTGCAACCATTACAATTAATGTCGTGTGGGTAGTTTCTTGGCGCGTTGGCCAAATAACTTTGCGTACTTCAATTCGAGCTTCTTTAGCGAAAGCAAGAAAGTTACGTCCCTTAAATGTTTGCGAGGCAATTGCTAATCCGGCCGCTATTGCAACAACAACGCCAATAGCACGTAGTAATACAGATTGATCTGCATACATGTGATTACCAACAACTGCGCCTGCAAGTAGCGCGATTGCTACTAACCACTTTACTGACTCCATCGCACTTGATGGTGTTTCTACATTCGTGCTCATAATATTATTACCTTAACTACAGACACAACAACCCTACACTACGGCAGGGTTAATCCATTAAAATCTAAACTTAAAAACAGACTTAATTTAAACCGGTTTTTAATCTCAGACTACTCAAATAACAAGTAAAACTGGCAGGGGCGGAGAGATTCGAACTCCCAACCATCGGTTTTGGAGACCGCTGTTCTACCAATTGGAACTACGCCCCTGCAAAGTGGATGCCTATTATACTTACGCAGTTCATTAACACAAGCCTAAAAGATACCCACATTGGAAAATCTAATTAATTAATTACATTATTGTTTCAACTGCTAATAATTTAATCGGTTAGATAAACCTACAATCCAAAGATATTGATTATTTCCCTATGGTTTTATAAACGTCACTTAACAAGCTTGAAGCGCCAAACCTAAATGTATTTGCTTGCAAATAATCATCACCCATTATTGCGCGTGCTAGCGCTAAATAATCACTAGCATCGGCCACTGTTTTAACACCGCCGGCCGCTTTAAAGCCCACACGTTTATTTGAGTTTTTAAT